>JAHBWQ010000070.1 GCA_019636915.1 Nitrospira sp.
CCGCTACGGCCCATATCGGAGTTGGAGGTCTATGCCAGTCGTGCCCTCTTGCAGAGAGATGCGACTCACAACAACCACATCCTCTTCAACTAGGACCGCGGAGTTTTCGGACGAAGTCAATGTACGAGAACAAGAGCCCCTGAAGCCGGGATAACTGGTTAGGATCTCCCAGATTACCGTTATCATCAAAGGCCTGATGCGCGCGAGGCACACCCATCATCTCGGGATACACATGGGCTCCGATGACCTCAAACGGCACGCGTGTATGCCAAAGACTGCGCACGGCGCCGAGTCCACCGGGCGACGCTCCGATCAATAAAATGGGTTTGCCTTCAAGCGGGGTCGGCTCGGCTCGAGACGCCCAATCGATCGCGTTCTTCAACGTGCCTGGGATGCTTCCATTATACTCGGGAGTGGAGATGACCACACCATCGGCACTCTGAGTCCGTCTGATCAATTCAAGACCGCCGGCCGGAATGCCCTCTCGCGATTCAAGATCACCGTCATACATCGGCATCTCAAATTCACGAAAATCGGCAAGATCGAGGTCCACATCCGGCACGCTGCGCAAAATATTGGCCGCCTGCCCGATCAACTTTCGGTTGAATGACGCGGCACGCAGAGAAGCCGCAAAGGCCAGTATCTTCATTGTCGGATCCTTTCAATTTCGTTCTACCGTTCAACACACAGTTCCGATGTAACTTACTCATGTCGCAACCCTTGTCCCTTCTGCACCTACAGCTATTGGATCAGTGCGTGCTCAATTCGGCGGTCCGGTGCCAACCACATGATGGCAACGAAGACATAGAGGGCACAAGCGATCCAAAGCTATGCAAAAGAACATGGAATCGCTGCCGCGTATACGACAAGAGACAGTTTGCCCTTTACGTCTCTGCCGATCGACATCGCAAGAGTTGAGTCGCTTCCATGGCCAGCAATGAGCGTTCTTGTAAGGATGAAATAGGCGATTCCCGCGAAGAACAATACCGTTCCGTACAGTGCCGCTGGCCAGGATGCAAAGTGGTTCTCCCCCATCCAGCCAGTGGTAAATGGGACCAACGAAAGCCAAAACAAAAGATGAAGATTGGCCCTTTGGCGTGTCGCGCCGCATGAATCAGGTGATGATGGTTGCTCCAGTACATACCGAGGGACACGAAGCTTAGAATGTAGCTGAGGAAGACCGGAATCACTGGCTGCTATGCCACATACTCACCTCCGTGTGGCACCTTCATTTCCGACACCATGCTGGTGATAATGGCCAGGACTCCATCACTAAACGCCTCCGGACGTGTCTTGCTCATCATCCTCCATTACTTGCTCTCAAATACCGACTGTGGCTAAGAATATACTCGTCCTGATTAGAGCCGCTTTTCCTCAAAATCGCAGACAGCAAACCACACATAGACGGGACGGTGGTTCGGTACCAACTTGGGAATATAGTCTTCCAGGTACTGCTGCGCCTGGAGGCTCATCTCGCTCAGTTTCATGTCACGCAACCGGTTGTTCCATTTCAGCACCTCATTGGGTCCTTCATCGTGAAGAAGGAACCGATCGTCATGCCCTTGATTGCGGTCTAGAACACGAGATCGACATTCTTCAATCCCAGCTCCACAGTAAAGCCTGCCGGTCGAAAACACCATTGCGCACCTCCTTGAATGATGAATGATATCCGACTTGAGGAATCGATCCCTACGCCGCCAGGACCCCTTACCTGGCCTGACCCCTCCGGCCATCATCCATCGTCACGCGTCATCGCTCGACAATGTCCGTGTTTTTTCCCAGAGACGAAACCCCCCGGTGAAGGCATGCTCGTTGTTGCCGAGATGCACGTCTTTCGGCAGTCGCTTGAGTCGCTTCGCATTGCCGCCGCCCAGCACGACGTACTCGACCTGCAGCGCGCGACGAAGGGCTTGCGTCACCTGCCCTACTTGTCG
This sequence comes from Nitrospira sp., assembly GCA_019636915.1. GTDB lineage: Bacteria > Nitrospirota > Nitrospiria > Nitrospirales > Nitrospiraceae > Nitrospira_D. The sequence goes on from JAHBWQ010000070.1 coordinate 1,935, forward strand.
CCGCCATTTTTTCTTGCCGCAGCGTTTCAGTCCGCGCAATCCCACATAGTGTTCATAGGTGCGGCCTTTGCTGTAGGGGAGGTGCGCCAACTCCATCGGAGCGAGTACCCCGTCGATCACCAAGGCTGATCCCAAGCCGGTGCCGAGACCGAGGAACAACATACGCCCACCTTGGTAGCTGCCGAGCGCCTGCATCGCCGCATCATTGATGACCTTGACTGGTTTGCCGAACGCTTTCTGAAAATCGATCTCGACCCACCCTTTGCCGAGATTTTTTGGCTCGGCCGCCGGGCAACCGTTCCAAACAGGGCCAGGATATCCAATCGACACTGCATCGTAGGCCCAACCGACCGTGGCATGTTTCACGGCCTCGACCATGTCTTTTGCCGTCATTGTTGGGCCGGAAGGGATTTTTCGAGGCGTCGAGTGTCCGGTTGCCAGCACTTTCACATTGGTCCCGCCCACGTCGATCACGAGGACCTTGCAGTGATTAGGCGAAGGCCGGCTGTTCTGTCTCATTCAACATGCCTCCATTCTCGACGGTCACAAAACGGCGGAGATAGCTGGCTCGCGGTCGACCGATCGTTTCCATCGTCGTTATAAGGCCTGTCGCGTTGCCACCTGCAGCTCTCCCTTCAAGGCGAGCACGTCGTATCGCGTGACCGCGCCTTCGCGCCAGAACCGAAGATCAAGCGTAGCCTTGCCGACGCGCAGCTGGCAGATCGTGAGGTCCGGCAACCAGGGCGGCAGCTGGGGGTCGACGTACAGGGTTTTCTTGGACGCGTCGGCGTCCAAGCCCAAGATCGCGCGCAGTAAATGAAACACGCTGCCCGCCGCCCAGGCCTGCGGCACATTCGCCCCGAGATACTGTACTGGAAACGTCCCGGCCCCCCGTTCAGTGCCGGCATAGAGCTCCGGCAGGCGATTGAGCTGGAAGTAGCGGCCGGCCTCGCTGATATCGCGGGCGATCTTAGCCGCTTCTTCGGCAAACCCATAGCGTTTGAAGCCCATGGCGATGATGCCGTTGTCGTGCGGCCACACCGACCCGTTTTGATAAGAGAACGGGTTATAGGCGGGGTTTCGCTCGGACAGGGTTCGGATCCCCCATCCGCTCCACATGTCTGCTTCGCGCAACCGCCGCACTACTCGCTCGGCCCGGTCCGGACGGACGATACCGCTCCATAAGAGATGGCCGGCATTGGACGCGATCGTTTTCACCGGTTTCTTGTCTCCATCCAAAGCATAGGCGTAGTAATCGAGGTCTTCACACCAGAACCGCTCTTCAAACCGCTGCTGCAAGTCAGCCGCCTCTTGTCGGAGTGTCGCCGCCCACGTTGGATCGCCCAAATACTCCGCCGCCTCGGCAGCCCGGCGTTTCGCGTCGAAGACATACCCTTGCAACTCGCAGAGGGCCTTCGGTCCCCGCACCAGCGAGCCGTCCGCGTAGACGACCGCATCGCCGGCATCCTTCCATCCCATGTTTTCGTAGCCCTTGGCAGAGCGGGTTTGGTACTCCTGAAATCCGTCGCCGTCGCGATCACCATATTGGTCGATCCAGCGCAGGCATCGCTTAACGACTGGAACATAACGAGAAAGGAGCGCATCGTCGCCCAGCCACTTCCAGGCTTCATGCCACGCAATGATATAGAGGATGGTCGCATCGGCGGTCCCGTAGTAGGGCGTATGCGGAATGCGCTTGAAATGTGCCAACTCACCGACCCGCAGCTCGTGAGGCATTTTGCCCGGTTCCGCATCGCGGTCTGCATCCATGTCGGACGCCTGAAGCTCGGCTAATCGTCTGAGCGTGCCCCGGGCGAAATCCGGATAGACCGTCATGTTCTGCAGGCTGACGATCAGACTGTCGCGGCCGAAGACGCTGACGAACCAAGGGACCCCGGCGGCGGCCAGCAGATCTCTCGGATGTTCCTCGTCGACAGCAAGACGTAACGCGGCCATATCCTCGATCGATTGCCGGTACAGCCGATAGAATTCTTCATTCGACGTGGTGATCTGCGTCGTGACCTGCTTCCACTGCGCCAGGCGTTCGGCGGTCCCGGAGTCCTCATACGCGTGTGCACACTCGCAGGGCGCCCGGCGGACGACATCGCCTTCCTGAATGTCATATTTACAGCAAGCATGCCATGTCTCACCCGGCGAAAGATCGACTGAAAAATTGATCCGGCCGTTGCCGTAGAGCGCCTTCGAGTCGCAGTGCTCCAGGAGCACCGTCAGGGCCCGGCGAAAGTCGCCGTGCGCATAGCGGGTGATCACCTGTTGGTCATCATCCACCCACTTGGTTTCAATATGGCCCCGACGCGTCAGCTCCTTGGCCCTGACTTCGAAGATGTCGGCGAAGTCCGCGCGGATCAGAAGTTCGAGGTTAAAGCGAACACGCGTGGCGCTGTAGTTGCGAATATCGATGTCCTCGTGAAGCGCCTCTCCGATGGTGCGGCCCAGCACGAGTCCGAGCGTTCCGGCCGGAATCGTTCCATGCTCCGTTTCGACCTTTGGATTGACGAGGTAGGTGCGCGAGGCATAGTAGGCAATGGCGCCGGAATTGAGCAGAACCCATCGCTTTCCATCTACGTATAATTGAGACCGGCTGAGGTATCGCGTGTCCCGCGAATAGAACCCCTGGTCGGAGGCCCCCGTAATGGAGCCGTCAAGCTCGGACACCAAGAACGAATGTCCGTGGTTGATTGTAATAACGGGAGGACCGACCGTGACTTTCGGCGCCATATACTCTACCTCCGGGTTGAGGAGCGACCTTCACTCCGAATAGTTTCGCTTGATTCCGTGGACTCTTACCTTTCGACCGGCTCCCCGCAGCCCATCAATCAATACCGTCAGCCTAACCCGCATTATTCATGAGCGCTTCTACTGCAACCGCCCATACGCTGCTGCGACAAGCCTGGCCATGGTTTGCTCATGGCCAAGCGGGCAGGCTCGCCCTTCGCGACCTCACCATACTGTTTCAAGTATGCGTCGGTCTCTCAGGGCTCCGCATGCCCGTCTCGCATAGCGTCTCGGCGGTTTCGTCACGAACCGTCATGAATAATGCGGGCTAACCGGTCACGAGCACGAGCTTGCATGACAGGGGCAAATCCGCTTATTGCCCCTATCCGTATGAAACTATAACTTCAACGCCTTGATCGGTGAGACAACCGCCGCCGGATTGTTCCTCCATATCGACTCGTCAGCGTCAACATACAGTTCCACTTCGTTCCCATCGGGATCCTTCAGATAGAGACTTTGGCTCACCGTGTGATCGCTCATGCCATCTATTGCAATCCCCGCTTGGTCCAACTCGTGCTTGGCCTGTCGCAACTCGTCCAGACTGTCCCCGACCTTGATTCCGATATGGTAGAGCCCACGGCGAGGGCCCGGAGGGGGTCCTGGTGCATCCCCGACTTGGATGAGCAGTAACTCGTGGTGCGTACGACCGGATGTCAGTGCAGCGGCAGCCCCGTTAAAGATCCGGCCTACTTCCTTAAACCCTAATAAGTCTCGGTAGAAGCCGAGCGAACGTTCCAGATTCTTCACATAGAAGACCACATGGCCAAGATAATGAGCTTTCATCTTTTTACCTCAATTATCCAAGTGGAATAAGAACATCGTTTGTCTGCCTCGCTTCATCGGACACAAGAAACAGCGCCATTTCTGCGGCTGAATTCATATTCATCGTCAACATTCTCTGCCACAGCGACAGATCTGTTTCGACGACACGGCCTACGGCGCCGGAGCCACCGGTAATTACCACCAGGTTGTCCTTCAGTTACATAAACTGAGATCTCTCCCCTCTGAGCCGCACTGATCGGACATTCCTCGCACAGTGCTTGCCGCGTTCCGCCATACCAGCCATGCAGACCCGTATCCATTCAGATCGGACGAGTGACTCACTCTCCTTCTCCCGTGATTTGATTCCATTCACGGGCTCCGGTGTCATGACGGGGCATCTCTTGGAGATCCAGCAGACAACTCACGAACGAGAACGCATCCGTCGTTCACCAAGTCCAAGGCGCAAGGCCTCGACGTCCAACTCATGTTCCAACCGATGCAGAACCTCGTCGCTGATCGTGCCATCATCACGGAGTCGGATCAACGCCGACCGTTCGGCTGCCAAGGTCTCTTCTCTGAGCCGAAGAAGGGCCTCACCCGTTTCCTGTTTACAGTCAGGATCAACGTCGGTGTCCGACGCAAAGCGCCGCCGGCGCCGATCATAGTGTGTGTGCAATTGCTCGACATGATCTGGTTTGGGCCATTCCTCTGCACGCAGCTCGCCCAACCGATTCAACGCCGCCCTAGCTGCATGTTCGCGGGCCTGCATCTCTTCCCGCTCTCCCTCCGACCCTCCACGTATTCCCAGGATCCGTATCAACGGGGCCAGGGTCAATCCCTGCAACACCAACGTGGCACAAATCACCGCAAAGCTAAGCAGGATAATTTCTTCGCGAAATGGAAAGGGATGGCCGGCGTGGGTCGACACCGGCAGAGCCATTGCTCCTGCTAACGTGACAATCCCGCGCATGCCGGTCCACCCGACCAAAAAAAGATGCCCCCAGGGCGGTCGTGGATCCCGTGCACGGAGCTCGGGGTTGAAGCAACGGGAGATCACGGCGGCCATTGGTACCCAGCCCAACCTCACAAGAATAGCCGTCATGCTGATCAGTACTCCACCCACAAGGAGCGACCTAACGTGATCCGGAGGAATGGCAGCCTGGAGCGCTCCCAACTGCAAACCGATGAGGATGAAAATCACGCCGTTTAAAAGAAACACGACTAAATCCCATACGGCGCGGCCCTGGATCCTGGTCGTAGGTGCCACCACTCTGCTGAAGTGCTGTCGCAGATACAGACCGCCCGCCACACATGAGAGGACGGCCGAAGCATGCAAAGATTCTCCTGTGACCCAAGCCACATAAGGAGCCAGCAATGTCACCGCGATTTCGGTGAAACTCTCACCAATCACATGGAGTGCCCATCGCGTCAGCCACCCAACCATAAGCCCGATGGCAACGCCCACCACGACGGCGTAGACAAAATGGACCACGGTCTCGCCCAATGCAAAGCTGCCGCTGACCACCGCGGCCACAGCGGCTCGATAGAGGACTAAGGCCGTCGCGTCATTGACAAGGCTTTCACCTTCCAAAATCGTCACGATCCGCCGCGGCATGCTGAGTCGTTTGCCGATGGCTGTCGCCGACACGGCATCGGGAGGAGAAACAATGGCACCAAGCACGATGGCTTCCGCCCATCCGAACCCCAGAAAGGCATGCGCCGTCGTCGCGACGGCGGCGGTCGTGACGAGGACGAGACCCACGGCCAACAGCGAGATCGGACGCAGGTTGTCCCGAAAGTCGCGTAGCGAGGTGAAATAGGCGGCTGCCCACAAGATCGGCGGCAAGAAGACCAAAAAGACTAAATCAGGATTCAGCGTGACGGTCGGCAAACCCGGCACCATGCCCAACACAAGCCCACCGATGACGAGCAGAATCGGATAGGGGATCAAGATTCTGTGTGCCACAGTCGTGAGTGCCAACACGACTGCAAGCAGCAGAATGATAAGTTCAAGCTGGTGGAGGCTGTCCATTTCACGGTCTTTTGGTTACGGGGGACGGGTCAAAGCTCCAATGTCCGCTCGGCCATACAGTCTTCGAGATACAAGGTTTTCATGTCCGTACCTCATGAGAAACATTCCACCTGCTGATGACCCGTGTTTCTCGTTCATACCCAAGCACACTCATTGAAGCAGTCCCGAGAACAAACAGCCGCCCAGCTTCCGGCGGAAGACCAAGCCAACAGGCAGTCAAAACCCTCAGAAGATGCGCATGCCCGAACAGCGCCACATCACCGCCGACCGTCAATGCCTGATCGATTACTCGTTGGGCACGACGGCCGACTTGCTCGATCGACTCGCCGTTGAAAACCGACGTCGTCCAGATCGACCAGTCAGGATGTTCCAACCGGATGTCCTGTGTCGTCTTCCCTTCGTAGATCCCGTAGTCCCATTCGAGGAGATCATCGGTCAGGTTCGCCGCATCTCCGTAACCGGCCAGTCGGCACGTCTCACGCGCGCGGCGCAGCGGGCTGCAGAGCACCAAGGCAAATTGCCGTCCGGCCAACGATCGACCGACGGCAATGGCCTGTCCCTCACCCGTCGGAGTCAGTGGGATGTCGGTTCGACCCGTGTGCTGCTTGGCGGTACTCCATTCCGTTTCGCCGTGCCGGATCAACCATAGCTCTTGGCGATGCTCGCTCACGTCTTTTCGACAGCCGGCTTACTCGCTGCTCCATGTTCATCCCCGGATCTCACATCAAACGCCAGAATGTGATACGGCTTCCCGGAAAAAGTAAATTCCCCGACAGGCGCCATCCCAAGTCCATCCACGTGGACACGGAGAGAATGTGGGTTCTCATCGGCGACGAAGGCGACCCCGATGTCATACCGTCCGACGACTTCCCGCTGCAGTGTTTCATACAGTCCGCGGAGAAGCCCCCGCCCGCGGTAAGACCGATCGATGCAAACCGGCCCATAAATGAAAACACGGGAAGCCGCGAGAACTCGTCCACGATGGTCGATCGCATCGAACTGCCGCATCATGGCGGCAAGGAGGGGAAATGGTCGATTGAATTCACAGCAAGAGGCGCAGAGGTAACCGGCCAGACGGCCTTCGCCGGCGGCGACGATGATCCCGACCTGGCTTGCTATCTCATCGAGTTGCCGACGTGTAAACTCCACCGACAAAAAGCCATCCCGGCGTTCCGCATCATCCAGGTTGCCGATGAAGTTCGCCGCCTGCACATCGAGAATGGTGGGGATATCCTCAGGCTTTGCCCGTCTGAATTCCACGGTCTCTACCCGTTCGAGCGTGCGCCGATCCATTCTCCCCCTATCGACTTCCTCTGGCTGATCCGGCATTCAGTGCCCGGTCGAGATTGAAGGCTGCGCTGATCAGTGCCAAATGAGTGAACGCTTGAGGGAAATTGCCGAGGGCTTCCCCGCCGGTTCCGATTTCTTCAGCGTACAACCCAACATGGTTGGCATACCCCAACATCCGCTCGAACAGGAAACGCGCCTCCTCAAGTTTTGCACGATCAACGCGTCCTGCCCGGGCAAGGGCCTCCACCAACCAGAATGTGCACATGTTGAACGTGCCCTCTTTCCCATGCAGGCCGTCTTCCCCCGTTTCGCTGTCGTATCGATACACTAACCCATCGGACACCAGTCCACCGGATTTCGGTGAGCAGCTGATGGCCGCCAAGGTCTCGAGCATCCTCGGATCGTTCGGAGAAATAAAAAACACAAGCGGCATGATCAGACTCGCGGCATCCAATGAATCGCTCTCGTAATGCTGAACGAAGGCTCGACGCTTGTCGTTCCATCCTCGTAGCATGATCTCATCGTAAATCTGATCGCGCACACGCGCCCACCGCGTACGATCAGCAGGAAACGACCGCTTGTCGGCCAAGCGAAGCCCGCGATCCATCGCCACCCAGCACATCAACTTGGAATAGACGAACTGCCGACGGCCGCCTCTGGTTTCCCAGATTCCCTCGTCCGGCTGCTGCCAGTGATCGCACAACCAGTCGAGCCGATGCCTGATTCTCGTCCAGGTGTCATGGCTGATCGGCATCACATGCTTGTTGTACAGGTAGACCGCATCGAGCAATTCGCCGTAGATATCCAGTTGTACCTGGTTGTAGGCACCGTTCCCGATACGTACCGGCTTCGCGCCACGGTACCCTTCCAAATGATCGAGGATCTGTTCCGTCAACTCGTGACGTCCGTCGATTCCGTACATGACCTGCAGCGAACCGCCGACCTCTATCTCTTTGGCACGTGCCGCCAACCATTTCAAAAATTGGTCCGCTTCCTCCGTGAACCCGATTTTCAGGAACCCATAGACAGTGAAGGCCGCATCGCGCATCCAGGTGTATCGATAGTCCCAATTGCGGACGCCTCCTGGGGTTTCCGGCAAACTACAGGTCGGCGCAGCGACAATGGCACCTGTCGGCTCAAACGTCAGAAGCTTCAAACAGAGCGCAGAGCGATGCACCATCTCACGCCATCGACCGGCATACGTGCATCGAGAGAGCCAGTGACGCCAATATGTCGCGGTACGTTCAAACAATTCATCGGCTTCACCCGAGGACGGCCACGCCCCACAGTGTTCGTCCGCTTCAAGAGATCGAAGGACGAACACCGCCGACTGCCCTTCTTGCAGAGCAAAGATCGAGCGGACTCCTCGACCGTCTGGTGTGAGCGTGATATCCGTCGCCAGCCCTAGGTTGAGATCCGCCGAATGAAAACTGGCGCCTTGTTTGGTTACGCGTGTGTGATGCGGTGTACGCGCGTAGTTGAAGGCCGGATGGCAGCGGACCTGAAACTCCATACTCCCCTGCATCACACGGACTCGGCGAATGAGTTGATGATGCCATGGCGAATCCGCAGGAAGACCGACCGGCATAAAGTCCAGGATCTCGGCGATGCCGTTCGCGGCATGAAAGCGTGTCACGAGCACGTTGGTATCCGGCCAATAGAATTGCTTGAGAGAAATGTCGGCGCCGACGGCGGTAATTTCGAATCGGCCGCCCTTCTCATCGTCGAGAATAGCCGCAAACACACTGGGAGAATCGAAATGGGGGAAACACAGCCAGTCGATCGATCCGTTCAAGCCGACCAATGCCGCCGTGCGCATGTTGCCGATGATGCCGTAATTTTGGATCGGCTGGTAACTCATCGCTCCGTTGCTTTCTCCCGCCGAAGAATGCCCGAACCGTCCAGCGGGCGGGGATCAGGTCGAATGCCTCATGGATCAGCCACTGATCTCGAACTCAACGCGATCGACAGACTTTATTCCACCTCAATCGTGACTGTCGCTTCGGCAACCAATCCGCTATGATCGTGATTCGCGGCCACGACCTTGATCTCGTGTGGACCTCGCGCCAGTCCCTTGAGCACACCCTTGAACCCTCTTTGATACTCTCCATCCAGGTAACAATGGACGTGCGTGGCCTGAACTCCTTTCGACAACTGGTACTGCACGTCGACCGAATCTCCCTTGATCACTGCGCCCTGTGCCGGGCTCACGATCGTGAGTCGACTGCCGTCATCGTCGGCCGTCCAACCGTTCACGCCGGTTCCCAATGACCCCAGCCCGAGCAACAGAGCCAGCACGAGAGCGCGAATGATGCCGCATCGTTTAGAGCGATTACCGATATCTGAATCGAGTGGCCGACTTCCATGTGCGTAGTCCATGACATTCCCCCTCCATATCATCTCAATCACGCATCACTGCCTCTTTTGATGATCCGATCCTCCCGCTCGTAACATGACCGTATCAACGAATCTGGACCGGAAAATTCTGCAGACGTACCTGTACCTAAAAGCGCTTCTCTTCCAGATCATACACATCGAACCACACGTAGACCGGACGGAGGTTTGGCACAAATTTCGGGATATACGTTTCCAGGTACTGCTGCACCTGGAGGCTCATCTCGCTCAGTCTCATGTCACGCAACCGGTTGTTCCATTTCAGCACCTCGTCCGGATCCTTCACCTTGGAATGTTCAGTGATCCATCGGGCGACGGTCTCATCGTCCGCACCGCCGGCAACAACATCCTTAAGTTGCTCGGGCGTGATCCCGGTAAACGAAAACCATTGGCTGGCCAACGAACAAGGCCAATAGCTGTACTCACCGTTCATGTTCAGGAGCGATGCCCGACATTTGTCGACGCACCGCGCTGCGATGACATACCCGGCGAGTGTTTCTCGAGGGCTGCGTGGGTACGTCTTTCGGAGATCCTTCGCCAACGTCTTAACCTTCTCAAGATCCGTGCTCATTGTCCTTCCTCTCTCCTATGTATTGCTCATGAACCGAGCAACGCCTTCACCTGTGCATGTGCCAACCCCGCTTCTGGCACCTGCTGCAATGCGTTGTAGTAATGTCTCCCGAATCCTTCACCAGTTTCAGACGGAGTCAGCAGACTGCGTATCGAAGCAAGCAGCGCCGTGATTCCAGCACCGGATGCGGAGGGGTCTTCTTCGGACAGTTCGTCGAGTCTGGAAATTGCTTGAGACAGCGGTCGCAACCAGGCAAACCATGCATCGGTCAACGTCAATTGGAGGAATGCCCCATTGGACTCGATGCGGCCATGCACTCGCTCGTATGAGACGCGTTCCGCATCCAATAACGACTTATGTAACCGGAGTAGCGCCTGAAAGAGTTCCGTCAGGCGCGCACGCGATGGATTCTGGACGGACATAGGGGTGATTCCTTTCTAGGTCGTGCCTTCCAACGTTGTCCGGCCTTACCTCCCGATCGGAATAGCAGCGCCGTTGATTTGACACGCACCATCCGATGCCAGAAAGCTCAACGTTGCGGCGATGGATTCCGGGCTCGCCCAAGTGGACCTGTCCGCGTGAGGCATATTGGCTCGATTGCTCGGCGTATCGATGGTCGTCGGAAGCACCGCGTTGATCGTGATGCCACTCTCGCCCAGTTCCACCGCCAAGACCCTGACCAGCGTCAATAAACTTGACTTGGCCACAATATACGCCGCCGCACCTGGAAAGGGGGCGACCGCCGCCCAAGCCGCCACGTGGAGAATCCGACCGGCTCCTCGTGCCCGCATATGAGGGGCCACTGCCTTGGAGAGTAAAAAGGCCGTGGTGACATTGAGGGTCAGCATTCTCTCCCAAACCGATAAGGAGGTGTCAGTGGCGGGACCGGAAGCAAAGGCTCCGACGAGATTGATCAGCCCATCGATACGACCGGTTTTTGAGAGCACTTCAGTCACTACCTGCTGTACCTCCGTTTCATCTGTCACGTTTGCTTGTATGACCGACACCTCGGGCGGAGCCACTTCCGTCTGACGGGCCGTCATAAATACCTGCGCGCCCTCAGCCGTGAACGTCGGCACTACCGTTTGACCCAACGCACCTGATCCGCCGGTGATCAGCATCACTTTGTCTTTCAACTTCATGATTCTGCCGTCCTCCTCGGGGCCAAACACTCATCACGTCCAATACCTCTTACATTCCGCACGCAGTACCCATCATGCACAAAGACAGACCGACAAATGCTAAAGACGCGGGGCATGAGCGACAGCGGTATCGCTTCATCGCATTAGTTATTTTTCTGTTTGTCTACCGCTGCGAGCGTCGGTTCCTGCCCTTGCTGGTCTGGCAACCACCCCCCACCAAGTGCTTTGTAGAGTTGCACCACCGAAGTCAGGTGTGAGCTCCGGGTCGTCGCCAGCGCCAATTCCGCATCGAACAGATTGCGCTGGGCGATCAGCACATCTAAATAATTCGCGAGACCGCCCTTATATCGGAGATTTGCGAGACGCAAGGCAGTCTTCAACGCGTTGACTTGTCTCTCCTGTGCACCGGCCTGCTCGTGCGCCATGGCAACTCCCACCAGCGCATCCTCAACTTCTTTGAATGCCACGAGGATCGCCTGCTTGTACTGGGCGTTGGCCTGCCTCGCTTGGGCTTCCGCGGCACGTTGTTGAAACCCGAGACTGTGGGCATTCAGTATTGGGCCGGTGATCGTCGGACCGACGGCACCGAACTCTCCGCCGGTCGTGAAGAGTTTGGATAGACTAGGGTTCGCGAGGCCCAGGAGACCGGTGAGTGAAAATTTAGGGAAGCGTTCCGCCTTTGCGGCTCCGATCCTGGCTGTCGCGGCGGCCAGCTGCTGCTCGGCTTGAATGATGTCCGGACGGCGTTGGAGCAGCTCGGATGGAAGTCCAGCCGGTACGACCGGCGGCATCACCTGCTCGGTCAATGAAGACCCCCTGGGAATTTGTCCTGGATTTCTGCCCAGGATCAAACTTAATTCGTTTTCTTTCTGGATGATTTGTCGTTTCAGGTCGGCAATGCGCGCCGCCGCGCTTTCCCGCTCGGCTTGAAATTGTTGGAGATCGAGTCCATGAATCAACCCTTGTCTATGCCGAGCCTTGCTGATCCGAACAGACTCATCCCATGCCCCCAAAGTGCGCTCGGCAATCTCCAACTGCAGATCGAATCGCCGAAGTTCAAAATACGCCTGCGCCACTCCGCCGACCAACTGCAAAATGATCGCCCGTCGGTTTTCTTCCCGAGCCAGTAGATCACCGCGGGCTGCTTCGTTGGACCGACGGATCCGTCCCCAGACATCGATTTCCCAGGCAAGGTTCCCTTGCAGGTAATAGCTGAATGGACTGGGGAAGCCAGGGAAACGCACTCCGCCCAACCTGGCGAACGGCAGATTGGTCGTGGCCGTCATCTGGGGGATAAAGTCGGTCCGTGCAATAAATAAGCGAGCCGCATATTCATCGACGGTTGCGACGACACGTTCAAGATCCTTGTTTTCCTCCAGCGCAACTCGGATGAGTTTTTGGAGTTCCTGATCCTGGTAGAGCTCCCACCACGGCATATTGGCAAGCGCCGGCAGATCGGCGTCTTCGTTGGCCATGCGAAATGCATCGGGGCGGGGAACATCGGGGCGAGAATAGTCGGGCCCGACCGCGCAGGAACAGAGCGCACCGACAAGACCGACCACTGCGAGAATGCGCACCACCTCACTGCCCTCCCGGCGCCGATGCCGACCCGAGGTTGGGATGGCTGTTTTCACTTTGTTCTTTTAAGACCGGCTCAGGAACGGCTTTGCCGAACCTTCGGATCAGCACAAAAAACAAGGGCACGAACACCACCGCCAACATCGTCGCGGCAATCATGCCCCCGAACACGCCGGTCCCGATCGAATGTCGACTGGCTGCACCGGCTCCGCCCGCGATCACCAGCGGCACCACGCCGAGGATGAACGCGAGCGACGTCATCAGAATCGGTCGGAATCGGAGTCGTGCCGCTTCCATCGCCGCATCCTTCAACGAAAAGCCCTGCATGTACCGCTGATTGGCGAATTCCACGATGAGAATGGCATTCTTCGCCGCAAGTCCGATAAGCGTCACCAACCCGATTTGGAAATAGATATCGTTCGCCATACCCGACAACCACACCGCCGTCAATGCGCCGAACACCCCGAACGGCACGGCAAGGAGTACCGCAAACGGCACCGTCCAACTCTCATACTGTGCGGCCAGCACCAGAAAAACCATGAGCAGACCGAACCCGAAGGCCACGATCGACTGACTGCCTGCTTTGCGTTCCTGGTATGAAATACCACTCCAATCAAGATCGAATCCTTGAGGAGTTAAAACTTCTTGTGCCGCCCGTTCCAGCGCATCGAGTGCCTGACCTGAACTGTACCCGGGTGCCGCTGATCCCAAGACGAGGGCGGTATTGAATCCATTGAAGTGCGTGACGGGATCGGGCCCGCTGGAATAACTCGTGGCAACCACCGTGTCGAGCGGGATCATCGCCGGAGTGTTCCCATTCTTGGCTCGGACATAGATCTTGCTGATATCGGCCGGACGGGATCGATACTGGGGTTCCGCTTCGGTTTGTACTCGATAGACACGTCCGAACTTGACGAAATCGTTGATGTACAGATTGCCGAAATAGGCTTGAAGCGTATCGAACACTTCGGAGATCGGCACACCGAGTGCTTTGGCTCTCTCTCGATTGATCTTGGCCTGGACTCTGGGAGCACTGACACGAAAACTGGTACTGATCGCCCCGATGGCAGGATTCTGCCTGGCCCTTTCGACGAATTCCTGAGCAACCGCGCCGAACTGTTTGAAATCCCCGCCGGTCGGGTCCTGAAGCTGCACGGAAAATCCACCGGTCGCGCCGAGGCCGCGAATCGAGGGAGCATTGAACGCCAGAACCAGCGCGCCGGGAATCTTTGCAAACTCTCGGAACGCCCCGCCGATCAATGCCTTCACATGATCTTGAGGCCCTTTCCGTTCATCCCAATGTTTGAGGGGCGCAAACAGGGTGGCCGTGTTGGTACCCCTCGTATTGAACACAAAGTTTTGTCCCGAGAGGGCTTGTGTTCCATAAACCGCGGGCAGGGTATGATAGTACTGCTCGATCCGATCGAGGACCACATCCGTCCGTCTCTTCGAGGCCCCATCCGGCAGCTGCACGATCGTGATGAAGTACCCCTGGTCTTCCTCCGGCAAAAACGCAACGGGGATGGCCTTAAACAAGCCCGCGGCGATGCCGATGACGATGCCGCACAGCGCCAACGAGATCACCATGTGTCTCAAGGTGAACGCCACACCCTGCGCGTATCGCATTTGAGCCCAATCGAATACTCGGTTGAACAGTCCGAAGAAGCCTCCGCGTGGTCCGTGGCTCGGTTTCAGCACCAGGGCACAGAGAGCCGGGCTCAACGTCAGGGCAACGAACCCAGAAATAGCGACAGATACCGCGATCGTGATCGCAAACTGTTTGTACAACTGACCGGTGATTCCACCGAGAAACCCGACGGGCACGAATACCGCGCAGAGTACCAGGACAATGGCGATCACCGGACCGGCGACCTCTCCCATGGCCTTTTTTGCCGCGGCTTTGGGCAAGAGCCCATCCGCCATATGGCGTTCCACGTTCTCCACCACCACGATGGCGTCGTCGACCACGATCCCGATCGCCAATACCAACCCAAACAGTGTCAGTGTATTGATCGAGAATCCAAGGGCCGCCATCCCCGCAAAGGTGCCGATCAACGACACCGGGACCGCCATGACCGGAATCAACGTCGCACGCCAACTTTGGAGAAAGAGGTAGACCACGAGCACGACCAATACCATGGCCTCCCCCAAGGTCTTCACGACCTCCTTGATGGAGACGTCGACGAAGCGGGTGGTGTCGTACGGGATGTCGTAGGTGACGCCGGGCGGAAAGACTTTGCTCAACCGATCCATTTCGCCGCGAATGCGCTTGACCGTGTCGAGGGCATTGGCGCCGGGAGACAGAAAGGTCAGAAGAAGCGCGGTCGGCTTCCGATTATACCGGCCTTCGAGCACATACGATTGCGCTCCAAGCTCGACGCGCGCGACGTCTCTCAGACGGACCATCGACCCATTCGGCATGGCACGGACGATCATCTCCTCGAACTCCCGCACATCGGACATCCGCCCGTCGGTGATGAGTGGAAGCGTGAGCTCCGTGGCGATCGGCATGGGTTCCCGCCCGACGGTTCCGGCAGGGAAGTCGCGATTCTGCTCGCGCACGACATTCACGATATCGGTCGGCGTCAGATTCAACTGCGCCATGCGCACGGGATCAAGCACGAGCCGCATGCTGTAATTCTGCTGCCCGAAGACGAGCGCATCCCCGACACCGGGCAGCCGTTTGATATTGTCGAGGATGCGCAAGATCGCAAAATTGGAGAGGAAGAGCGCGTCCTGCTGCGGATCCTCGGAGTTCAGCACCATGACCGTCAGCAGGTCCGGCGACATTTTCTTGACGGTGACGCCCTGGCGAACCACTTCGGGTGGGAGCTGCGGTTCCGCGAGTTTCTGCCGGTTCTGGGTTTGGACCTGCGCAATGTCGACGTTCGTCCCGATTTCGAACGTGAGCTTGATGGTCATGTGACCGTCGTTCGTACTCGTGGAATCAAAATACAAGAGACGATCGATACCCGGCAGTTGCAGCTCGATCGGACGTGCCACCGATTCCGCCACCACCTCCGCACTTGCACCGGGATAATCGGCCTCGATTTGCACCACCGGAGGAGTGATCTCCGGAAATTGGGCGATGGGCAAGGCCTGCATGGCCACCAGCCCCACGACGACGATGACGATGGAGAGGACCGACGCAAAGATCGGACGATCGATAAAAACGCTGAGGTTCATTTCGGCTTGTCCGCACCGTCGGCGACCGATGACGGAGGTGTCGTGAGTGTCGCTGCAGACACGGTGATGGGTTTGACCTGAGCGCCGGGGAGGACTCGCTGAAATCCATCCACCATCACTCGCTCTCCTGCATGAAGTCCTTCTTCAATGAGCCACTGATTGCCCTGCCAATCCGTAGCCTTCACGTCTCGAACTTCCACCTGCTCGCCTTGACCAACGACATAGACGACGGCCCCCTTAGGCCCCTGCTGGACCGCCCGCTGCGGAACGAGAATGGCATGAGGCTTGGACACGCCGTGAAAGCGTACGGTCACGAATTGCCCGGGCATGAGCAACCGATCCGGATTGGGGAACACCACGCGCGCCTGCCGAGAACCCGTCTCGGTCCGTAATCCGATATCCGCAAAATCCAATACACCCTCATGAGCGTAGCTCGTACCGTCCACAAAGATGATGGTGCCCGTCAAGCTATAGATTCCCGGGTGCTGAATCCGCTTTGAAATGGTGTCCCGTCTCCGCTTGAGAAGAAAACTCTCAGGCGCGCTCACGATGACATACATGGGATCCACTTGATGAATGACCGTCAGCAAATCCGTCTGAGCGGTCACCAACCGACCCTGATAGAAACGCGTGCGCTCGATCAATCCGTCGACCGGAGCGACGATGACGGTATTATCCAAGTCGAACTTGGCTTTGACCAAATCCCCATTCGCCGCCTCCAGCGAGGCCCTGGCCGCAAGATCTTCCGCCACGGCATCATCGACATCCTTCTGGCTGACGGCATCCTCGACCAGCAACGGCTTGACGCGCGCCAGATTCTGCTTGGCCTGAACAAGCCTTGCCTCCGCTTGCGCCACTCGCCCCTTGGCGCTAGCAAAGGCCGCCTTGAAAGGTACAGGGTCGATTTCGTAGAGACGATCGCCTTGCTTGACATCACGTCCCTCGGAGAAGAACCGTTGTTTGATGATGCCGGTGACTTGCGAGCGGATCTCGACGATGCTCGACGCCTCGGCTTGCCCGATAAACTCCGGTTCATCCGGCACAGTCTGAGACGTGACCTCGACAATTTGAACTTCCGGGGTCTGGCGGGGCGGGGGGGCACTCGCTTCTCCTGTACAGCCGAACAACCCGAGCATTCCGACGACAGCACACGCACCCTTGACGGAGCTCCTCGAAACCATGTCAGCCATCACGACGTTC
>JAHBWQ010000071.1 GCA_019636915.1 Nitrospira sp.
TTCATCAAGAAATTTGAGCTTCCATTTCCGCTGCTCAGCGATGAAGATGCCGCGATCTCGAAAGCCTACGGAGTCTACAAAGAGAAGAATATGTACGGGAAAAAGTATTGGGGTATCGAGCGCAGCACGTTCGTTATCGATCTTGAGGGAAACGTGAAGGCGGTCTTTCGGAAAGTGAAAGTCGACGGTCATGCGGATGAAGTGCTGAAGGCACTCAAAGCATAGTTGACATCAGCAATCTGGTGCGGTGTTCTCCAACTTTCTCAGAAGGCCGTGCGGCTCATGATTCTCTCACTCCGCAAGGCCTGTCTCTCGTTCGTCTTGCTCGGTATTGCCTTTCCGAGTCCGCTCTTCGCGGCAGAGAAAAGTACTGCCACCATTCTCGTGAAAGATGCGCTGACTGCTCCTGGTCAGCCCGCGACCATCGAAGGCAAACTCATCTCAAAACATCTCATGCTCATTGCCGCACTTGGGGGAGAGCCGCTCGAACTCGTGGTCGAGGGAGCAGTGGTCGCCAGGGCCATGACTGGTGGCGATGGGAGGGCACTCCTTACGTATACTCCAAAAACCAAAGGTCTCGTCCCAGTTCAGGTCCGTGTCGGGAAGAGTCCGCGAGTCGATCAGGCAGAGGGTCAGGCCAATCTCGTCGTCTGGGAGAAGCGGCAGCCCATCCTCGTGATAGAGCTGTCGTCGCTGCTTGAGCAACCGGCACCCAGTCGAGTGCCGCCAATTGGAGTCACGCTAGAATCGGAACGAAAGCCTCTGGCTGATGCGGTCGAGGAACTTGGAAAGCTCACGCAGTTTTATTACCGAGTCATCTATGTGGTTGAAGGACGGGACGGATTTCAACGGAGCGCAGAGGTCAGGGAGTGGCTCAAGCACCATAAGTTTCCGACCGGCTACCTAATGACGCTACCCGTCATCGATACGAACACGATGGGGACAAAGATCGACGAGCTCCATGCGGCTGGATGGAGGACCGTGAAGGTCGGTGTTGGCCGATCGAAAGCGTTCGTTGAAGCATTTCTTCAACGCCGTCTCGAGGCGATCATGGTGCCGGAACCATCAAAAGGCGACGTGCCGCGGAAGGCGAAGGTGGCGAAGGATTGGAAGGACGTAAGAAAGAAGCTGTAGCGACGTCGGGCCGATCTCCACATGGCGTCTTGGTCCAGGGCCGACGCCGGATTTCCATCAAAACAACCCGTGTTGGAATAATTGCATTCCTCCCCAAAACCAGGTATTCCTCTCCGCTACATATCCTCAGATCCTCGATGAGGCTTAGGGATGCCGACGCCGGAAGACAAAGCGCGTGAGTACATCGACCGTGCACTGGAACAGGCGGGCTGGAAAGTACAGGATTATAAGAGCGCACATCTTCATGCCGGACGGGGAGTCGTTCTCAGAAATTTCCCGCTCGCCAGCGGACACGGCTTTGCGGACTATCTTCTCTATATCGACGGTAAAGCGGCCGGAGTGATTGAGGCCAAGAAGGAAGGCATCACACTGACAGGGGTGGAGGTCCAGGCAGGGAAGTACAGCAAGGGGCTTCCCGCCGACTTGCCCGCGCATATCAGGCCGCTGCCGTTTCTTTACCAAAGCACGGGCATTGAAACCCGCTTTACCAGCGGCCTCGATCCGGACCCGCGTAGCCGCCGAGTCTTCTCCTTTCATCGTCCGGACACTTTGGCAAGCTGGCTTCTTTACCGGGACGACCTGCCGAGGGATCTCGGTGGCGCTTCGCTCGCGGCCGAGGGCATGGCGACGCTGCGTGGCAAACTGCGAGCGCTGGCGAAAGCTCATCCTCTCAAGACCGAAGGTCTCTGGCCTGCTCAGATCACCGCTATCACGAATCTTGAGCAGTCGCTGGATCAGGACCGTCCCCGCGCCCTCATTCAAATGGCTACCGGCAGCGGTAAGACCTTCACCGCCATCAACTTCATCTATCGCCTCATTAAGTTCGCTGGAGCCAAGCGGGTCCTTTTTCTCGTGGATCGCGGCAACCTGGGTGACCAGACGTTGAAAGAGTTTCAGCAGTACGTCTCGCCCTACAACAACTTCAAGTTCACCGAGGAGTTCATCGTCCAGCGCCTCACGAGCAATCAGATTGACACTACCGCTCGCGTTTGTATCGGGACGATCCAACGGATGTACTCGATGCTCAAAGGGCGTGAGCTGGCAGAGGAGGATGAGGAAACCTCGGTCGCAGGGCTGGAACGGTTGGCCAAGAAGCCGGACCCCATCGAATATAATCCGTCTATTCCGATTGAAACCTTCGACGTCATCGTCACCGACGAGTGCCACCGGTCCATCTACAATCTCTGGGCGCAGGTGCTCGAATACTTCGACGCCTCCCTCATCGGGCTCACCGCCACGCCCAATAAGCAGACCTTCGGATTCTTCAATCAGAACCTTGTCATGGAATACAACCATGAGCAGGCTGTGGCTGACGGCGTGAACGTCAACTATGACGTCTACCGCATCCGCACTGCCATCACCCAGGCGGGCTCCAAAGTAGATTCAGGTTTCTATGTCGAGAAGCGCGACCGGGAGAGCCGTGCCACGCGCTGGGAACAGCTCGATGACGATTTCTCGTACGATCCCGACCAGCTCGATCGCGATGTGGTGGCCCCGGACCAGATCCGCACCGTCATCAAGACGTTTAAGGAGAAGCTCTTCACCGAGATCTTTCCCGGCCGTACATGGGTGCCTAAGACGCTGATCTTCGCCAAGGACGATTCCCACGCCGAGGACATTGTGAAGACCGTCCGCGAGGAATTCGGCAAGGGGAACGACTTCGCACAGAAGATAACCTATCGCACCACCGGCGCCGACCCGAAGGACCTCATCAAGGCCTTCCGTGTCTCGCCTTTGCCCCGTGTCGCCGTTACCGTGGACATGATCGCCACCGGCACCGACATCAAGCCGGTCGAAATCGTCCTCTTCATGCGTGCCGTGAAATCCCGCACCTTCTTCGAGCAGATGAAGGGCCGGGGTGTCCGCGTGATCAAAGCCGACGACCTCAAGAGTGTCACGCCCGACGCCGTGAGTAAGGACCACTTCGTGATTGTCGATGCGGTTGGCGTCTGTGAGATGGACAAGACCGATGCGCGCCCAATGGAAAAGAAGCCCAGCGTCGCATTCGACAAGCTCTTGCAGGCGGTTGCGTTGGGCAGCACCGACGAAGACGTGCTGACCAGCATCGCTGGACGGCTTGCCCGCATGGAACACCGGATTACGAAGCAAGATGACCAGACCATTGTGAAAGCCAGCGGCGGCCACTCGCTCAAGGATCTGAGCCGTCGGTTGATCGAAGCCGTGAACCCTGATCGGCAGGAAGAGTGGGCGAGGCAGCAGTTCGGGACGGACAAGCCGACCGAGCAGCAGGTTCAGCAGGCAGCCGCGGCTCTCATGCAAGAAGCCGCCAAGCCGTTCCAAGATCCGAAGCTGCGCGAACTGCTCATCGACATCAAGAAGAAGAATGAACTGGTCATCGACCACGTGAGCCAAGATCAGGTCATCGAAGCAGGTTTCAGTGCCGAGGCTTTGGCCCGCGCCAAGACCCTCGTGCAGTCGTTCGAGGAGTTCATCAAGAAACACAAGGACGAGATCACCGCCCTGCAAGTCCTCTACAGCAAGCCCTACAAGCAGCGGCTCACGTTCGAGAACATCAAGGAGCTGGCCGAGGCCATCGAGAAGCCGCCCTATCTCTGGAACGAATCGCAACTCTGGCAGGCCTACGCGGCGTTGGAGAAGTCGAAGGTCAAAGGCGCGAGCGGCAAGCGCATCCTCACGGATCTGGTCTCCCTCGTCCGCTTCGCCATCCATCAGGACAATGAACTGGTACCGTTTCCGGAGCGGGTGAATGCCAACTTCAATGCCTGGGTGGCACAGCAGGAGAAGGCCAGGAAGTTCACAAACGAGCAGCGCCATTGGTTGGAGATGATCCGCGACCACGTCGCGGCCAATCTGAGCATCGAAAAGGACGACTTCGAGTTGGCGCCGTTCAATCGGGAAGGTGGGTTAGGGAAGGTGCATCAGGTCTTTGGCGGCGAGCTGAACCAGATCATTGAAGAGCTGAATGGGGCGTTAGCAGCGTGAGAACAATGGATGGCGTGTACGACCAGGTTCATGACTTACCGCGGCACTGGAAGCGCTCCAAGCTAGGTGATGCCATGGAGGTCATCCGTGGCGCTTCGCCGCGCCCAAAGGGTGATCCAAAATATTTTGGCGGTTGCATTCCTTGGATAATGATTTCAGATGTGACACGGGAAAAGGGGAAATATCTTTCCCAGACACGGGACCATGTGACCGAGGAGGGCGCAAAGAAGAGTAGATTTCTCAAAGCCGGCACACTGATTTTGTCAAATAGCGGAACTGTCTGCGTACCGAAGGTATTAGCAGTCGATGGCTGTATTCATGACGGATTTGTTGCGTTCCCTGAAATTCCAGAGCAATTCGACATTTTTTATCTTTACTACTTCTTCGAGCATATTCGGCCACGCGTAATTCATGTTCATCGGCAGGGGATCACACAGGTCAATCTCAATACGAATATAGTCAAGAATATCGAGCTGCCAGCTCCACCGAGACACGAACAACAAGACATCGTTGCGGAGATCGAAAGACAGTTCTCCCGCCTCGACGAGGCTGTCGCTTCGCTCAAGCGCACCAAGGGCAACCTCAAACGCTACAAAGCTTCCGTCCTCAAAGCCGCCGTCGAGGGTAAGCTGACCGAAGACTGGCGCAAGCAGCATCCTAATGTAGAACGTGCCGGCAAACTCCTCGAACGCATCCTCGCCGAACGTAGGGCGAAGTACGGTAGAACGAAAGATGGTTTTTTAGCTGCGGAAGGTGACGCACCGGCAGAACCACCAGATGGTTGGGCCATCTGCTCAATCGACCAAATAGCCGAGTGCCTCGATTCCAAGCGAGTCCCAGTGAACAAGGCTGAACGTACAAAGCGAAGTGGCAGCGTCCCTTACTATGGAGCAAATGGCCAAGTCGGCGTAATTGACGATTACATCTTCGACGAGCCGCTGGTTCTTGTTGTCGAGGACGAAACCTTTACAGGACGAACGCAGGCTTTCAGTTACATGATTCGAGGAAAGTCCTGGGTGAACAACCATGCCCATGTTTTGCGGGCGACGTCTGCGATTACTAACAGTTATCTCAACTACGGCCTGGCGCACTACCCTTTTACACCGAGGACAACTGGATCGACCGGTCGTCGAAAGTTAACCCAAAGGGGCCTTATGACAGCCCCGTTCCTTTTACCACCCCTTGTGGAGCAAGAGCAGATCGTGACCGAAGTCGAGCGTCGCCTGTCGGTCATCGACGAACTCGAAGCCACCATTGAAGCCAACCTCAATCGTGCCGACCGCCTGCGGCAGTCGATCCTCAGTCAGGCTTTTGCTGGAAACCTGGTTTGCGTAAATGCCAACAGGGAAGGCCGGTAAAGTGATGACATTAAAATGGCAAGAGCCTAGAATAGGCATACTTGGTCAAAAGGATTTGCTCTGTGAGCGACAATTCTAAAATTGAATGGACTGATGCCACCTGGAACCCCGTTCGAGGGTGTTCTAAGGTTAGTCCTGGCTGCATGAATTGCTATGCCGAAACCTTTGCTGAACGGTTTCGTGGTGTGCCAGGCCATCCATTCGAGCAGGGGTTTGATCTACGTCTAGTGCCGGACAAGCTTGCCGAACCCTTGCGGTGGCGAACCCCCAAAATGATTTTTGTTAATTCAATGAGTGATTTATTCCATGAACAAGTTCCCGATGAGTACATCGTCAATGTCGCCCGTGTTATGCGACTGGCTAACTGGCATACGTATCAGGTTTTGACCAAGCGTTCGGAACGGATGAGAGATCTGCTCAACGGAAAGCTGCAATTTGCCTCGACGCAGCCCCATATCTGGTGGGGGGTAAGCGTCGAAAATAGAAAGCATGGCCTCCCGCGTATCGAACATCTGCGTGAAGCTCCAGCGCATATCCGATTTTTGTCGATCGAGCCGCTACTTGAAGACCTTGGCGACTTCAGTCTTAAGGGGATTTGTTGGGTTATTGTCGGTGGAGAAAGTGGTCGCGGGGCAAGGCCTATGGCGAAGGAGTGGGTTCTTTCGATCCGTGATTTGTGCAAGAGAGAGCACGTGCCGTTTTTCTTCAAGCAGTGGGGTGGAGTCCGGAAGAGTGAAACGGGACGGACTCTCAACGGGAAGACCTACAGCGAATTTCCGGCGCGATCTCAGGCACCAGTTCTGGATTCTCAGGATCGGCTAGCCGCGCTTGAGGAGATTCAAGCTCTCCTTCCTGTTGAGATGTTACGTTGAGCGATACTGATCTGTATACGGGCCGCGAACAAACCCTCGTCAAACACTCTATTCTTCGGCAATACCTCGAACGCTTTGCAATCATTGTAGGCACCCGCAGGGACACCCTTACATACGTTGACTGCTTCTCAGGACCATGGAATGTTCAGTCAGAGGACTTTAAGGACAGTTCCTTTTCGATTGCCCTCGAACAATTACGAAAGGCTCGCAGAGTTCACCAGGATAAAACGGGCCGGATTCTGAGGCTTCGGTGTTTATTCCTCGAAAAAACCCGCTCTGCTTTCACCAAGCTAAAGCAGTTCACCGATAAGATAACCGATGTCGAGATTGAACCTCAGAATAAGAAGCTAGAAGATGCCATTCCACTCATCCTTGAGTTTGTGAGAAAAGGTGGTTCTCGATCGTTTCCGTTCATATTTATTGATCCTACAGGATGGACGGGATTCGAAATGAGCACTATAGCTCCGCTGTTAAAGATTGAGCCTGGGGAAGTCCTGATCAATTTCATGACAGGTCATATCCGCCGATTTATTGACTATCCTGAAAAGGTTAATCAACAGAGCTTCGTGAAGTTCTTTGGTTCCGAAGATTTCAGGAACAAAGTTAAAGGCCTTGCTCAACAAGAACGGGAGGATGCCGCCGTCGAGGAGTATATTAGGAACGTCAAAGCAACGGGGAACTTTCCTTATGTCTGCTCTGCAATAGTCCTTCACCCAGAGATCGATCGAACTGCATTTCACTTGATTTATGCGACGAGGAGTCTCGCTGGGGTTGAGGTGTTCAAAGATGCAGAGAAGCATGCAATGGCTGTGATGGAAAAGGCACGAGCAGAAGCCAAGCAAAGAAAGCGCGAAGAAAAAACCAGGCAGACGGAACTATACAGTGGTGAGGTCCTCCATGATCCGATTTATTACGATTCACTGCGCGAGCGCTACCTTGCGAAGTCAAAGCGGTCCGTTCTTGATCTCCTCGAAGCACATACTAAGGTTCCGTACGACCAGGCTTGCGCTCTTACCCTCAGCTTTCCCTTGAGTTGGGAGAGCGATCTCAAAGAGTGGATTCAAAGCTGGGTTACAGAGGATATGCTGTCTATCACTGGACTCAAGGCGCGGCAGCGTGTGCCTCAGCGAGGACAGGGCATCGTTCTGGTTTGGAAAGGTTCTAGAGAGAGAAGACTAGTGGATTTATGAGTAATCAACCCACTCAGATTGTTCAGAAACTTTGGAACTATTGCAACGTCCTCCGCGACGACGGGATGAGCTATGGCGACTACGTCGAGCAGTTGACGTATCTACTGTTTCTGAAGATGGCCGACGAGCGGACGAAGCCGCCGTATAACCAGCCGAGTCCTGTTCCCGACCAATACAGCTGGCAGAGCCTGCTCAAGAAGGACGGTGACGAGCTGTTCGACCACTACCGCCACAGCCTGGAAAAGCTCGGCAACGAGAAGGGCCTGCTCGGACTGATCTTCAACAAGTCCCAGAACAAATTCCAAGATCCCGCCAAGCTCCGCCGTCTCATCGTGGATTTGATCGATAAGGAAGACTGGTCGGCCATGAGCGCCGACGTGAAAGGCGATGCCTATGAAGGCTTGCTCCAAAAGAACGCCGAGGACGTAAAGGGTGGGGCGGGCCAGTACTTCACGCCGCGTCCGCTGATCCAGGCGATGGTTGATGCGGTTGCACCAAAGCCAGGTGAGACGATCTGTGATCCAGCCTGTGGAACCGGTGGCTTTCTCCTCGCCGCACACGACTATGTGGTGAAGCACAATCCCAACCTTACCAAGGCCGAAAAGAAGAAACTCAAAGAAGAGACGCTCAAAGGCTATGAGTTGGTGCAGAGTGTCGTCCGCCTCTGTGCCATGAATCTCTTGCTGCATGGGATCGGCTCGCAAGACTTTGAACCGATTGAGGCGGCTGATTCGCTGGCTTCGGATCCCGGCGAACGGTTCAACATCGTGCTGACGAACCCACCGTTCGGCAAGAAGAGCAGTTATACGGTTGTCGGACAGGAGGGTGAGGTCTCGAAAGAACGCGAGACCTACGAGCGGGACGACTTCTGGGCAACCACTTCGAATAAGCAATTGAACTTCGTCCAGCATGTGAAGACGATCCTGGCTGTGAATGGCCGCGCTGCCGTGGTTGTGCCTGACAACGTCCTCTTCGAAGGTGGGGCAGGGGAGACGGTTCGCCGCAAGCTCTTGTACGACTGCGACGTGCACACACTGCTGCGTCTGCCGACCGGCCTTTTCTACGCGCAAGGCGTGAAGGCCAATGTGCTGTTCTTCGACAAGAAGCCGGCGAGTGAAACGCCCTGGACGAAGAAATTTTGGATCTACGACCTGCGCACGAACCAACACTTCACCCTCAAGACGAATCCGCTCAAGCGTGAGAATTTAGATGAGTTCGTAAAGTGCTATAACCCGGCGAACCGCCATGAACGTCCTTCGGCAAGCTCAGAACAGGCACTCTGGTCTGAGAAGAACCCCAATGGCCGCTGGCGCGCCTATGCCTATGACGACCTCGTCGCCCGCGACAAAGCCAGCCTCGACATCTTCTGGCTCAAAGACGATTCCCTCGAAGCCTCCGACAACCTGCCCGATCCCGACGTGATCGCCCAGGAAATCGTCGATGACCTCGAATCGGCGTTGGAGCAATTCAGGCTTATCGCGAATGACCTGGGCGGAGCAGCGTCGATCGAGTCGGTGTGACAGCATGCGCAAGAGAGATCGCTACGACACGGCTGACCTGGACGAAGATCAGTTTGAGCCAGGATCTAGGGGCGGATGCTGAAGAGTTTCCTGTGACGGGGTTGTTTAGTGTTGTGATCAAGAGGACAGTACGGATTCACAGGGAACCGTACTGTGATGCCTTGCCTTGGTTATTCGATCGGATGATGTAAGTCGCCCCTCGTCAACTCAATCACCGATCGACCATATGGATGCCAACGACTCAGGTAAATCTTTGTACGGCATCCTCGTGATCTGTCTTGTAACCACTGCTGGGCCACTGCGGGCTCGTGTTCCGAGCCCGCGATGGTCAGGATTTTCTCAGCGCGTGACGACGGCCTGAGACGCCTGAGGCGCAAGGCTCTTTCGGCGATTCTCGGCAATCGTGCGGTCAATAATGGCGCCGCAGTTGAAACATTTCCAGGCATAGAAGACGAGAAAGAAATCCGAGAACCGCTCCAGCATCATTGTCCCTTTACACTTCGGACAATCCATTGATCCCTCCTCAGGTGGTTACGTGCACAACTGTTGATGGTGAGAAGCAAAAGCCGAGCCAAAGCCCACGCATTCAATTTCCCAATGATTTGAATATTACGTATTTTAGCGTGATAAGGCGTTTCAAGAACTTGACGCTTTGCACGGATCAGCGCGTCAGCATGTTGGCGGTGTATGAGTAGAACAATCCATTTAATAGGGGTCGGGAATCTTTATAGGGTGTTTTCAAAAACACATGAAGCTGAGAGCGTGCATCGATAGCTGAGTGACCAGATGTGGTGATTGGTTAGCTGCGATGGTGGGGAACTTACGCTGCCTTCTTGTCGAGGTAGTCAGTCGGGTTGATACCGGCTTGTCTTGGGTCGAGGATAGCGGCGATCGTGCGATGAGGTGTCTCAACCTGCGCCACGAGATCCAGCTCTTTCGGATGGGAGAGTACAGTATTCCCCGCGCTCTTGATGAGCAGTACCACCGGTGCCAACGGTGCATGGTGATGCACTTCTTTGACGATCCCGGTCTCGCCAGTATTGAGTTCCACGACGGATCCCACTGGATAGAGGCCGACGACGTAGATGAACTGCTGCACCAAGACGGCATCCAGATGGCCTTCGAGTGACAGGCGATAGAGAAATTGGAGTGCTTCGTGGGCGGCTTGCCCCTTGTGGTAGCAGCGGTCACTGGTCATCGCATCGTAAATGTCCACCACTGCGGCCATCATCCCGAACTGACTGAGTTCACTTCGGACTCGCCGGTAGGGATAGCCGGTGCCGTCAACCCGTTCATGATGTTCCAGCGCGGGACGGAGGTAAGAGTCTCCCAGTCCAGTTGTGGTCGAGAGTATCTCCACGCCACGGAGGACGTGTTGCTTCATGATCTCCATCTCATCTGGTTTGAATCGCCCGGGCTTGTTCAGGATCTCCGTTGGGATCTTCGTCTTTCCGATGTCATGCAGCAGGCTGCCCACCCCGATTTGATGCAAGGTGGTTCGATCAAATTCAAGGTGGCGTCCCAGAGACATGACGAGGATTGACGTATTCACCGAGTGATAGAAGGTGTATTCGTCAAAGTTTTTGAGCCGCGTCAGACTGGTGAGCGCATCGGGGTTTCGCAAGATACTATCCGACATATCCGAGATCACCCGATTGACTTCATCCATATTGATGGCTCGGCCGAGTCTCGTATCGTGCATGGCGTTCTGCACGATCGTTTTGGCGGCTTGATAGGTCTGTCTGGCGAGGGGCAGCTCCTCTTCAAGGCCGACCATTGATGGGACTGATACCGTTTCCTTCGGTGCCGTGAAGGCAGGATCATCGGTGATGTCTGGTGCGGCGTTCACGGTTTGAGTGGCTGTGTGTTCTTCCTCGATACTCACCACCAGCGTACGGACCCCACAGGCTTTTAACTGTGCAATCTGGTTGGATGAGGTGATCGTCATCTTGTGTCGAAAGAACGGCGTGTCGAGCCAGGACCGGTCCAGCTGTTCTACCAGCATTCCCGGCTTCAATTCGTCGATTCCAATGCGCTTGTTCATGGCCATGAGAGGTCAGTAGGAGCTTTCGATACGTGATATCGGAACACCACTCGCAAATCTTGAGGTGCCATCAGTCGTCGCGCTTTAATAATGTGGCTGTGATACACGAGTGAGGTGCAGGATGGGACGTGTGTGGCTAGGCCGCCTTTTTATCGAGGTAGAGGCTTGGGTCGATACCGGATTGGTGAGGATGCAGGATTGTCTTGATGCTCCGATGCGGTATCTTGGCCTGTTGAGAGAGATCCTCCTCCTGCGGATGGGAGAGGAGCGTATTCCCTGCGCTCTTGACGAACAGTACCACCGGCGCCAGGGGCGCATCGTGGTTGATCCGTTTCACGATGCCGGTCTCGCCGGTATTCAGCTCCACCACTGATCCGACGGGATAGACCCCGACGACTTGGATAAATCGTTGAACAAGTGTGGGGTCGAGGTGGCCCTCGAGCGAGAGTCGATAGAGCAGTTGGAGTACTTCATGGGCCGGTTTGCCCTTATGGTAGACCCGATCGCTCGTCATAGCGTCGTAGATATCGACAACCGCGGTGATGAGACCGACCTGGCTGATGTCTTGATGAGCACGTCGATGTGGGTATCCGGCGCCGTTGACTCGTTCATGGTGTTCCAATGCCGGTTGGATGTAGGTATCACCGAGTCCGGTCGTGCTGGAAAGGACTTCGACCCCCCTGAGCACATGTTGTTTCACAATCTCCATTTCATGAGGCTCGAAGCGACCGGGTTTGTTGAGAAGTTCGAGTGGGACCTTCATCTTCCCAATATCGTGCAAGAGCGTGCCGACTCCGGCTAGATGGATCATCGACCGATCGAAGCCAAGGCTCCGTCCGAGGGACATTGCCAACAGGGCGGTATTCACGGAATGGTAAAAGGTGTATTCGTCAAATTGCTTGAGCCGTGACAGACTGGGTAAGGCGTCCGGATTTCGGAAGACACTCTCGGTCATGTCAGTGATGACGCTTTGCACGGCATCAACATTGATCGCTCGTCCCAACCGCACGTCTTGCATCGCGCTTTGCACGATCGTTTTGGCGGCATGATAGACCTGCTTCGCAACTGGTAACTCGTCCTCGAACGGGACTTGTGTGGACGTAGGGGGCGGGAGAGGACCTGTTGGTTCGCTTGTCGATTCGACGGGGGCGTCCTCAAGAGTTGATTGTATCGGCGCTTCTTCACGGACTTCTTCGGCCTCCACGCGGACGGTCAAGGTCTGGACGCCACAGGCTTTCAATTGCGCAATCTGCTGCGCGGAGGCGATCGTCATCTTGTGGCAAAAAAACGGCGTGCTCAGCCAAGACCGGTCGAGCTTTTCGATCACCATGCCCAGCGTCAATTCATCGATTCGGATTTGCTTTTTCATAGGCTATTGAAGCGGATACTAGTGCGTCACTGAGCGATATCGGATGGGACGTCGAGAATCTTAAGATGTTCTGATCGAGAGCACGATGTCATGATGCAAGGCTGGTCCTTTCCTTCCCATTCTCCATCCATTAAGATAGCTCTGTTGGGTGGTTGTTCCCTGTGAGGATCCATCGTTGAAATCGAAGGTTGTCTTCTCCTGCCAGGCTTGCGGCCATCAATCGCCACGGTGGCTCGGTCGCTGTCCTGACTGCGGCGGCTGGAATACGATGAAAGAGGAGCGGCAAGCAGCGACCGGCAAGGGTCGGCCTGCTGACTTGAAAACGGCTCAAGCCAAGGCCACACCTATTGCAGAGATCGAGGTAGTCGGCGAGGATCGTCGGTCGACCAAGATCGGCGAATTTGATCGAGTCTTGGGTGGTGGTGTGATTCCCGGCGCGGTCATCTTGATCGGTGGTGATCCTGGCATCGGGAAGACCACGTTGTTGCTCCAGGCCTTGCCGCGGTTGGCGACGAAGGACGCTCCGGTCCTCTATGTCTCAGGGGAGGAATCGCCACGGCAAATCAAAATGCGGGGACAGCGATTGGGGATCGAACATCCGCATCTGTTGATTCTGGCTGAAACGTCACTCGAACTGATCTTGAAGTCGGTTCAGGAAGTGCGGCCTGTCGCGGTGGTCGTCGATTCCATTCAGACGGTGTACACAGAACAGATCACGTCTGCTCCCGGCAGCATCAGTCAAGTGCAAGAGGTGGCTGGGCAACTGATGTGGTTTGCGAAGCGCGCCGGCGTACCGGTCTTCATCATCGGCCATGTCACGAAGGAAGGGGCGATCGCCGGGCCTCGGCTCTTGGAACATATCGTTGATACGGTGTTGTACTTTGAAGGTGACAAGGGACATAGCTATCGAATTCTCCGCGCCGTGAAGAATCGTTTTGGGTCGACGAACGAAATTGGTGTGTTCGAGATGAAAGACACCGGGCTCGAAGAGGTGAACAATCCATCGGAGTTGTTCTTGGCCGAGCGCCCACAGCGAAGTGCGGGATCCGTGGTGGTGTCGAGCCTCGAGGGGACCAGGCCGATTCTGGTTGAGCTGCAGGCTCTGGTGTCGTCCACGAGCTATGCGATGCCGAAGCGGATGGCGAACGGGGTGGAGTTGAATCGCGTCTCCCTGTTGTTGGCGGTGATGGAGAAACGGTTGGGCGTGCATCTCTCCGGACAGGACGTCTATGTGAATGTCGTGGGCGGCATGCACATCGACGAGCCGGCTATCGATATGGGGATTGTGGCAGCGGTCGCCTCGAGCTTGCGGGATATTCCCGTAGAGCCCGGGTTTTTGATGCTGGGCGAGATTGGTCTTGGCGGGGAGGTTCGTGCGGTCAGCCAGGCTGAAGCACGCATCCGTGAAGCCGCGAAGATGGGATTCAAACGCTGCCTCTTGCCTGAGCGAAATCTGACGAAACTGGACCCCATTGAGGGAATGGAGCTGGTTGGGATTCAAGAGGTCGGAGAGGCGCTCGACGTGGTCTTAGCGTAGTCTGTTGATTGGAGAGAAGCAGTCATCACCGATGATTATGATGCGTCTACTCGTTGTCGTGCTCCTTGGGCCGCTGGTCTTGCTGTCCGGCTGCGCAATGCTTGGTCCTAAGGAAGAAATCCCGCTCAAACGAGTCACGGTTGAGGACTTAACCGTGTTGTTGCGCCAACGTGATGCCGCAGTCCATTCAATGAAAGGGTTGTTCAGTGCCAAGGTGCGGGGCGGGCTCATTCCAATCCTTTCCCGCGTCGAGGGAACGGTCTATTACCGGCGGCCGAATGCCTTGAGGCTGAAAGGTTTTACTCCGTTCGGAGGTGAGCTGTTTGACTTCGTCCAAGCCGATGAGTGGTATAAACTTCGGCTCCCATTGGAAGGGAAAGTGTATGCCGGTGATCAAGCCGACCTCAAGGACCAGGGGAGCCTCGCTCGCTTTTCCCAGCTGAGTGCGTGGGCTGTCGGAGGCCTGTTCGGCGCGAATGCGCTTGCGAGAGATGAGACCGCCAAGCTGGTGTTGGAGAAGGGGCTGTATCGTCTTGATGTGTACGGGGTGGCACGTGGGGTAGGTCACTCGTCCCGGTCACTGCTTCGCCGTCTCTGGTTTGATCGTCGGTTGCTGGTGGTGCAGGAGGATCGGCTTGGTGAGGGTGGGGAGATCGAGGCCACGATTCACTACGATGATTTTAGGCCACTCGATGCCGGAGGTGCCGCGTCGTCGCAGGCTCTAGCCGATGCCGATACTCGGTTGCTACGCCCGTTCAAGATTTCTCTTGAGGATGGACGTGGCCAAGGAGCCGTGCAGGTCACCTTCCATGAACTGCACCAGAATCAGGCGATCACAGCGGAAGACTTAGGTCAGACTCTATAGCTGTCAATGAAGATCCTTGCGGTTGAAACGGCCACTACGTGGCAGAGTGTGGCGATTCTCGATGAGAACGGGGTCATTGCTCAGCATGGCCAGGAGGCTGGCGTGGCCCATGGCACCTTGCTTTTACCGACTATTGATCGCCTCCTTATACAAGCTCGAGTGCCACTTCATGAACTGACAGGGCTGGTCTGTTCATCTGGACCTGGTTCGTTTACGGGTATTCGAGTTGGTCTCGCCACCTGCCTCGGCCTCCGCGCTGCAACCGGACTTCCCCTCGTCCTTGTCCCGACATTGGAGGCGATGGCCTGGAATGTGGATACCACGATACCGATTTGTCCCCTGTTGCCCAGCCGCCGGGGGGAAGTGTATTGGGCTATCTTTCGCCGAGGTGTGGATGGGCGGGTCGATCGTGTGTTAGGTGAACAGGTTGGAACGGAACAGGCCTTTGTTCAAAGTCTTCATGAGCCTACAGTGGTCATTGGAGCGGGATGGGCGACGATGGCACCTAAGACTCGCGGGCTCCTATTGAAATCGAGCACAGTGACGGTGGGATCGGAACAATTCTTTACACCGTCGGCCGTCTCCGTTGCTCGTAGTGGGATGGCTCGGCTTCGACGGGGGGAGGTTGCGGGGGAGGCCGTCGTTCCCCTCTATGTCCAGCGGGCTGAGGCAGAAATCCAATATGAACGCTCGGGAGGGATTTCACCGGTGGTGCGGCGTCAACGCCGTGTTGAGCGAAAGACGGCAGAGCGATTGGCACGAGGTCGGAGACGGTCGGGAGTGTGATTGCGCTGCGTGGTGGGAGAACGATGTTGGATCTGCACATTCTTCCAGCGACCCCGGACATGTTGTCAGAGATTGTGTTGTTAGAAGAGGCTTGCTTCTCGGCGCCTTGGACGCGCAAAATGTTGGAAGCTGAATTGACGGGCAATCCTTTCGCACATTTTCTCGTCGCGTTGCGCCAAGATCCGTCAAGGAAAGAGGCAGAATCGGAGATTCTCGGGTATCATTGCTTTTGGATTGTCTTTGAAGAACTGCGGCTGATGAATGTGGCAGTGCGAGGGTCGATGCGGAGGCAAGGAGTTGGACGTGCGCTTGTGATGGAGGCTTGTCGCCTCGGGGTTGAGCAGGCAGCCACTCGGGCCATCCTTGAAGTCAGAGCCTCGAACGAGGCTGCACGGTCATTGTACACGCAGCTGGGGTTTGTTCAGGTCGGCAAGCGTCCTCAGTATTATACCCATCCCACCGAAGACGCGCTCTTAATGGAAATGAATCCACTTGTGTTGCCAGGCTCCTGGCAGCCAGATCGAACATGCCGCACAGGAGGTGCACCACTGTTGCCAGATTCACTCTAACCAGAGGAGGTGTCGTATGTTGACAGAAGACGCAATCATGGAACAGCTTCGCCACACCAACACCGAATTTCGAGAGCTGGAACAGTCTCACCATCGCCTGGATCTTGAACTCAACGAGCTGCAACGACGTCATGTGCTGACACCGAACGAAGAGATTGAAAAAAAACGGCTTCAAAAAGAAAAGTTAGTCAAGAAAGACAAGCTGGCAGAGATCATTCGCCTCTATCGTGAGCAACGATTGGAGCCAGCGCGGTAATCAGCCGATTGCTAGTTGGCCCGCACGATGCATGAACGCTTCTACTGAAATCTTCGATGAGCTACAGAGACAAGCCTGGCCGTGGGTTCGCTGCGGCCGGGCCAGCTGGTCAGCCCTTGTGGCCGAGCGGACTGTTTCATGTATGCCGTGGCCCCTCGGGGCTTCGTATGATCATCTCACGGAGCATTTTGGTTGTTTGCCCCTCGCTACCTCAACATCGCTCTCGGTCGAGCCTGCGTGGGGTCGAAGGCTCAAGGGTGCTCGGGACGCTGAGTTGGTCGATGGGGCACGAGTCGTCATGAATCATGGGGGCTAGGGAGATTTAGGACCCTTAGCCAGGCTTATGCAGCACGCCGTTCATCCGCTTGCCCTTCATATTCAAGCCGTCAAACGTCGATTGCTCATCATCGGGGCGACGATCGTGGGTTCATTGGTGCTCACGTTCACGTTTTCCTCGGACATGGTGACTTGGCTCAATCGTCCGTTCCCGAATCAGCTGGCATTTTATGGGCCGACGGAAGCGCTCTTTGCTTCAATCAAGGTCTCATTGTTAGCGGCGGTGATCCTGAGTCTCCCGGTCATTTTCTACCAATGTTGGAAGTTTATCGAGCCGGCGTTGTTGCCGACGGAACAACGCTGGGCCATCCCTCTCTTCATGATAGCCGGCGGGTTGTTCGCATTAGGGTTGGTGTTTTGCAACATAGTCATTTTGCCGCTCGTGATCGAGTGGTTTGTGAGTTTCGGGTTGGACCGTGATATTACCCCACAACTCAGTGTGGGGACCTATATTGATTTCAACGTGAAGTTCTTACTGATCTTCGGGTGTGCGTTTGAATTGCCGTTGGTCATGACGCTTGCGGCTTTGACGGGACTCGCGTCAGCCCACACGTTTGCCCGGTACCGTAAGCATGCCATCTTGCTCTGTCTCATCATCTCAGCGATTGTGACACCCGACGCGACATTATTTACGATGCTGCTGATGGCCGTTCCCTTGATGGTGCTGTATGAGGTCGGGATTCTCGGGGCGCGCCTGTTTGGCCGGAATCCGACTCCCAGTGACGTTGATCTGCCGCTTGATCCGGACCTGCCGATTAACACTGCGGGAACGAGGGTACGATAATGGCTCAATTCGTTAAGGGTTGGCGGACTGTTTTTCTTACAGTTGCCATGCTCGTGGGTGGCGGTGTCCTGCATTTCATGGGAGAAGCGGCCTCTTACGCGCAGGATCCGCCGTTTTTCGTAGCGATACCAGTGGCAGATCCCTCATCATCGCCGAACCCTTTTGGCCAATCTGTTGCGAGTGTGCAGGCTCTCGTGATGGACAGCCATGGTGCCATCTATGCGGGGTCATTTGGTCATGGCATCTTCCGTAGTGCTGATCGAGGTTCAACCTGGGTTCGAGTGGGAGGAGGAGTGACCGATCCGTTTATCTTGAGTCTGTCCTCCACGAAGGATGGCCAGGTCTATGCTGGTACGTTTCGCGGAGGGGTGTTTCGTTCGCGTGACGACGGCAACTCGTGGCAGCCGGTCAGCACCGGGCTCAAACGGCTGGAGGTGAAGGCTTTACTTGCAGTCGATCAGGAACTGTTCGCCGGAACCGGCGACGGTGTCTATCGTTTGCGGCATTCCGACGATCATTGGATTCCCGTGACGACGGGATTGGACGATGTGTTGGTCCATGCCCTCGCTCGCTCGGCGGATGGGACGCTCTTCGCCGGGACATCGGGGAAGGGCGTAGTTCGCTTCAGCCCTCGTTCATCAGGGTGGGTGCGGATGCATCATGGTTTGAAAGATCATGAAGGGATGATCGAAAACTTCATCCGCGTGCTTGTCATCGATCACGAGCAACACCTTGTCGCTGGAACCTTCGATGGCGGTGTCTTTCGTAGTGGCGACGGTGGACAGACCTGGCGGCCGATCAGTCGGGCGTTGCCCAATGATTCCATCCGCGGTATTGTGTCGAGCGATGGGAGTTTGGTCGTGGCGACGGGGAACGGAATTTTCAAGACAGTGGATCACGGGAAGCAATGGATTCCGGTGAATAAGGGACTGACCAATCAGGCTATCCAGGTGTTGATCGGGTCCAAAGAAACAGGACTTTATGCCGGAACCAGTTCTGGAGTGTTCCGCAGCGACGATGGGAGTTCATGGATTGCCGTGAACGAAGGGTTGGAGGCTGGAGTTGCGCCACCCCCATTTCTCTTTCGATAACATGAGAAAGGATACTTCGAATGGCTGAGATAGGTGACAAGGTACGAGCGACGATTGCCGTGACGAGCAAGGGGCAGCCGGTAGGCGACATTGTGCTCAAGTTTTTTTCCGATGTGGCACCAGGGCATGTCACGAACTTTCTCAAGCTTTCCAAGGAGGGGTTTTACAATGGGACGACGTTC
>JAHBWQ010000072.1 GCA_019636915.1 Nitrospira sp.
TCTTTTAGCGTGGGCCTTCTGTGATCTTGCAGAGGGTCAGGAAAGGGCTTAAAGTGCTCCAACGAACCATGAGCATGATAAATAGTATTTTTATATAAACCTTTACCTTATATTCGGAGTGTAGGTTGCGATGAGTGACTATCGTGTGCTCCCAGGCCCCGAACACTTTCTTCCTCCGGCTGCCGCAAGCATGGGAATTCGTTTGCCCGATCCGGGGGAAGCGCATATTAACGGTGTGATCGCATCAGAAGAAAAGGCATATGAAGAGGCTGCTCGCCAATTTCTGATGGCGAAGGTTCCAACTATTTTCCCAGGGCCACTCGTGCTTTGGGCGTGGAACGAGAAGGCGGCTAAAAAAGCGACAGCAATTCGACATCTGTTCAACACCTTAAAAGAATGTGTTCAGCCCGGTCAAAAACCGATGTTGATCCCCATGCCGGACTATCGGCCCAAATATCCCAAGATCAACCCTGAGGTTGAAATTAATCCAAACCACCCGAACCTGACCATCTGGCACAATAAGATCGATTGCTGCATGTTTATCGGAGTCCATTGTCATCAGGCCAATCTGTCGCTGAAAATCATTCGCGGCGGGACATCATGTTATACCATCGCCATGTGCGCACAAGCTGGTCACGAAGATGCGATGCTATCATTCCGTGATGCATCAGTGGACAAAATCATGCGGTTGGCTGATACCGTCAAGCGATTGAAAGGGACCGTCCAACCGCGTCTATCAGCCAAGACCGGGGCTTCAAATTAGCCGTTTGAAAACCCCAGAGCGATAAAGGAGGCTGGATCATGGCAGAAACAAAGTCCGTTATTGGGACACAAAATAAAAAAGGGCAAGTGTATACCGATCCGTGGAAGATGTTACATGAGGCCCCTCGCACTCCGTCATTTTTCACAGGATCCGAGGTCATCAAAGAAGCAATCCGACGTGCTAGTTGCGATGTCATGATTGCCTATCCAATTACGCCGCAGAGCGAAGCCGCGGCGCTGATTGGTGAGTTATTTGCTGAGGGCTACATTGGCGACTACTTCCGTGGCGAGAGCGAGTTTGCCGTGATGTCGCAATGTGCGGGAGCTTCATTCGGTGGAGCCCGTGTGTTTACAACGACGGCAGGACCCGGCACCATGCGCGCCATGGAGAATTTCCCGATGTGGGCCGGTGCACGCCTGCCAATTCAGATGATTGTCACCTGTCGAGGAATCAACTCACCGCTGTCGATTCAACCGGATACTCTTGAAATTGCGTATCTTTTGAATACCGGTATGTTGGTATGGCATGCGGAGACTGCTCAGGACTTCTTCGATTGGATTCTGAAGGGATATATCGTATCTGAAGAACCTGATGTACATCTCCCGCTCGCATTGTGTTGCGATGGTTTTTTCGTTACCCATACGAAGGATGTGGTGAACCTTACACCGACCGATATGTGTCTTCCGCCCTACGACCCCTACCGGTCGCCTGTGCCCTGTATGGATATGGAATGTCCTCCCGTGCGCATGATGCGTGATCCGTTTGTGATGAAGAGCAACTACATCAGCTACGCAACACACGCCAGTTGGCAGCAGGAGATCTGGGCTGCCGTTGAACGCTCGCGCAAGCACACAATCCATTGGTTGAATGGCCTGGTCGATACGGAGAACACTGACGCAGATATCGTGATCGTGGCCTCAGGTACGGCTGTTTCGCAAGGCCGTGAAGCCATCCGCATGCTGGAAGACGAAGGCGTGCGATGCGGCCTCGTAAAGGTGAAGGCACTACGCCCGTGGCCGGAAGAAGAAATTCGCGAGGCCACGAAGAACGCAAAGCACATCTTCGTGCCGGAGTTCAATGTGACAGGATGGCTGGCCAAAGAAATCCGGGCCTCGATTCCCAATCCGAATCGCGTCCATGCTGGCCCACACGTCTGCGGCGGAATGACCATGCCGCCGGAGATTATCGTATCGGAAATCAAGACAGCCCTAGGGATGAAGACCTTCTCCTTGGCTGGTCGTGGAAGCTGAGGTCCATTGCGTTCGAACCTGTTCGCCCTAAACAAGCGATACTGAGGAGGATATATGAGCAAAGAGCGGATACAAATCTCCGAAGCCCTGTACGATATCATGCCGTCGGACTATCAAGATCTTGTCAAGAGCGCAACCTACGGCAAGGAAGATCGTGGTTGGAAAGATATCGGAACCTCGAAGGAGCTGATTGAACAACACTCGCTCTGTGCTGGCTGCCCAGAATCGATGGCTTTCCGGTACATTTTAGCTTCGCTACCCAACCCAGAAGATACAGTAATGGTCGGGTCCACCGGCTGTACAAGCTTGGTCTTCCCGATGGTCGCCGTACATAACATCCATTCGCTGTTCGGCAACCAGAACGCGATCGCATCAGGCCTGAAGCGCGCGCTCAGCGTTCGATTCCCAGGTCGGGTAAAGGATGTGGTGGTCCTTGCCGGTGACGGGGCAACCGTCGATATCGGTCTGGACATGACACTCCAAGCCTGGTTCCGTCAGGAAAAGTTCACAACCATCTGCTTTGACAATGAGCTTTACGCAAACACCGGTGGCCAGGAAAGCGGCCTCATGCAGAAGGGGTTCGTCGCAAAAATGGCGCCGGTTGGCAAGCTCTTTGATAAAGTACGGCTTCCTGAAATCGCACGCGAGTCCGGCTGCCACTATGTCGTCAACTGTACTGTCAGCAAACCGTCGTTGGTTGAGAAAGTCATCCGCAATGCCGTGCACATCGCTCGTGAGATCGGTCCAACCTATCTCCAACTCTACACACCCTGCATTCTTGAGATCGGCAAGAACAGCATGGAAGGCTTACAAGAGATGCGTGATTCAGAAAAGCCGACCGAGCGGTTCGCCTACAAGGAATATATCAGCGAACCGGCGAAGCAACTCTTGACCGAGCTGGCTGCCAAAGATAAAGAACGAAAGGCTGCAGCCAAGCAATTGGCCGCACAGGCACAAGCGAACTAGACCGGAGATCGCTCATGATTAAAAAAAGATTGAACATACGAATGTCAGGGTTAGGAGGGCAGGGTGCCGTCACAGCTGCTCATGTCATGGCCATGGCGGCAAACCGGGATGGGAAATTTTCCATCTCAAATCCCTTCTTCGGTGCGGAAAAACGGATGGCACCAGCTGAGAGCTATTGCCGCATCGGCATTGAGCGAATTTACGATCGCGGCGAACTAGTATTCCCAGATGTCATCCAGGTGTTCCACCCTCAGGTCATCACCATGGGGAAGAGTTACACAATGCCCTTCTATTCTGGCATCAAAGAAGGCGGCGTGGTCATCATCAACTCCGATGTCCCCCTCCTGCCCGAGGAAGACGTGGAACGGCTCAAGGAGCTAAACGTAGCGGTGTTCTACATTCCAGGAACACAAATCGCTATCGAGATTGCCGGAACAGAACTGTCAACGAATATGACCATGATCGGATCCGTCGCTGGAATCACGAAATGCGTCTCCATGGAAGCGTTGGACGGGGCTCTCCAAGAACGATTCGGGAAGAAATTTGTTGCCTCAGGCGGTACGGCTTCATTAGACGAAGCGATTAAGAAGAAGTTCGCCAAGAAGGAAATGCTGCTGGCAAAGAACCTCGCAACGGTGAAACGGGCATATGAAATCGCCACTCAATGGGCAGAAAAGAATAAGGTTGAATTGCGTATCGGTAATCCGGCTGTTGTGGCGTAATAAAGGAACGACGTTACATGTATAACATTGCGCAAGTTATCGATGAAAAATGCACAGCGAAGAAGGGGTGCCGCCTGTGCATCATGTATTGTCCTGAAGCGAACTGTCTGGACTTGAACACCACCAAGATGGTGGCCGAAGTTGTCATCGACCGTTGTAAGGGGTGTGAACTGTG
Organism: Nitrospira sp.; assembly: GCA_019636915.1. GTDB lineage: Bacteria > Nitrospirota > Nitrospiria > Nitrospirales > Nitrospiraceae > Nitrospira_D. The sequence goes on from JAHBWQ010000072.1 coordinate 3,877, forward strand.
TGTGGTTGTCTGTAACGCAGCCAAACACGAAGCTATCGTCATGCAAGCCGTCAGTGCGACCGGCCAGCTGATAGCCCAAAAGGGAGAATCTGCGGCCTTAGGCCAAGCCTATCAGGGCTGATCGATAGTAATGCCAATTGAAAACCCCATGGCGTTGACGCTATGGGGTTTTTTGTTGGCGGCCCGTGGGGTACCTATATGGAACATGAAGACAATATAATCAACGAGCTCCTGCGGGAGATTGCTGGACTGATTAATGAGTACCCTCGAGCTATTGAGCGGCGAGCAGCCGTCATCGACGCCACAGGTAAAGACCCCGAGCTCGTCGAAAAGCTAGTCAAGGCCGCCGACACCATGCGCGATAGCGGAAATCTCTACCTCACCTGGGCAAAGCACTATGCTGCGTTGGCAGAAGGTAATACCGATGCCTCCTCAGATGAGGACGAGACTGAGGATTTTGACGTCTAAAAAATCTCCCTATTCCGCAAAATTTTTTGCTAGAATACGCCTCTCGATTGAATGCCGCTTCTGTTCCCCGGTAGCTCAGTTGGTAGAGCAGCCGGCTGTTAACCGGCTGGTCGCAGGTTCGAGTCCTGCCCGGGGAGCCACTAGATTGCTGGCCAATAATATTTTCTCCCCTTATCAACAGCTCTCATGCTCCTTCAACCATGCTTCTTAGTTCAGCAGCGCCGTACTATTCCTTGACCAAGACTACCTCGTTAGTCAAGCGTAGCTGCATCAAGCAGTTTCTTCCCTTGTAAGGGAACGTAGCTTCAATACCTTTTGCACGTGCCATGTTTGCGATGCACTTACCTTGCCTTCCGGCTGTTCAAAGAATCCGGGGTTCGGCTGCATCACGAGACCGAAGCCATCCCCGACGCTGACGATAGGGGGCAGCAAAAGCTCCACTGCAAGACCAGGGGGACTTCTTGCTACGATTTTGAGGCATGCTGAGCAAGAAAGACAAACAGGTCAACCGCCACATTTCCAAAAACCGTATCCCGGCTGAACACATCATCGCCTGTATCAATCGCTTCAAGATCGTTTCCGACCGATGCCCAAACCGCAGAAAACGCTTCGGATTACGTTTCACCCTGCTCGCGGTCTGCAACAATGAGGGCATAACGCCATGAGGTTATACAAGAGGTCTAGTGTTACTAGAACACCCGATTCATATGCAATAATAGCCCACGCACGGACGTAGCACTAAGAAAGTAGGAATGTCCTCTTTCACCAAAAGGTATCTACTGAGAAGCCTAAAATCCCATCTGAGGTCGGAGCAGAGCTCATGGTACTTCAGGTTTAGACTGAAACCGATGAATCCACCTTTGCTCGTACAGCTACTCCACTCTTCAAGACAATTTCGCAAATGTGATCCAGTCGCTCAATGTGCTCATATGCAGCCCAGGGATCGACAGCCACCGCACACACACCGTGATTCGACTGGCCCACAATGTCGAACGCGGTCGTACCATCGTTCTGCAACCCCAAACACTCTGACGTCGCATCAGCCAGTGCACGGGATAGCGCCGGAAACGCAGGAACCGTCCGACCCACCCGTGTATAGCGTGAAATTTCAGGAAACTCGGCACTGATAGCCTGTAGGTCGATCCCGGCATAGATGGCGGCCACCACATGCGTCGCATGGACATGCACTACGGTTCGTGTGCGCTTCGAATCACGCTGCAGATTCCAATGCATCCAGAGTTCACCTGATGGTTTCTGTTGTTCGTTGACCTTCGGTACCGACAAACCGCTGACAGAATCCGTACCGATCTCCAATCGCACAATATGCTCCGGATGTACGATCGTCTTGCGCCAACCGGAGGGAGTGATGTACAAGTATCTCCCTCCCCGTTTTTTCATACTGATGTTGCCGTCTCTTGTCGTAATCCATCCTCTCTCATAACAACGCCGCATGACATCTCCAATAGCCGTCAGCATAATCCCTCCGTTAGAATGTCTACCCGAGCTCTCAACGTCTTACTTCTTGACACGTTAATAGGTTGACGCTAAGGCTACACAGCTCCTCCACCTCAAGAGCAGAGCGTACCATACGTGACACTATGACGAATCACATACTTGATCTTGGACTGTCCTTTCAGCCCCCAATCCCTCTCAGAAACGCTCATCTCATGACCCTGATACCCCGCTACGTGCCAAGAGCGATATCTCTGGCGGACTTGCCGCAGGAATCGCGATGTTTTTCCGTTGAACCACAGTCACAGCTTCAAGGATTCTGCCATTGGCAAGACGACCGCAAGGCCTTTCCCACCGTCGTACTAGTTCATGGCTTGGAAGGCTCCAGCGAATCGCGATACATGCGGGGTATCGCAGCGAAAGCCTTCCGTTCTGGGTTCAACGTCATCCGCCTGAACCAACGGACCTGTGGTGGAACAGAACACCTGTCTCCGACGCTCTACAATAGTGGACTCAGTAGCGATTACCGAGCTATCGTTAAAGAACTTGTTCACCACGACGGTCTCGATCGAATCTGGCTAGTCGGCTATTCCATGGGCGGTAACCTTGTGCTCAAAGCCACCGGCGAGTTAGGACGGAGTGAACCGGCTCTGGCCGGAGTAGCTGCCGTATGCCCGAACATCAATCCGACCGTGTGCGCCCGTGCCCTGGAAGAACCACGCAATTGGATTTATCACCGTCATTTCGTCACGAGATTGAAAGCGCGTTTACGAAGAAAAGCATCCTTATTCCCAGGGAAATGGGATCTCTCCAAACTCGTCCATATCACCACCATCAGCGAATTTGATGATTGCTATACCGCCAGAGACGGCGGCTATCGAGACGGTGCCGACTATTACGATCGAGCCGGATCGCGACACGTACTTGATAGGATTGCGGTACCTACTCTGATCATCACTGCGCAAGACGATCCATTCATCCCCTACGCGATGTTCACCGAGGCGAAGATTCAGGAGCACCCCCAGATCGCTGTGGTTGCACCTCGCTATGGCGGACACTGTGGATTCTACCAAGTCCAGCGTCGAGATGAAGACCCCTACTGGGCGGAGAACCGAATCGTGGACTTCTTGCATGGGATGTGGCCAAAGAGGTCATGAGGCACATCGTATGACCCGACCCAGACCTACTCTGGCATATCTGTACAAGTTGCGCTGAGAGGGGCGGTACTTTTACTCCCCCCCATCCGAGAAGACCCAAGCGTAGATAGCAACGAACGTTGGACGGGACCGTTCAGACGATAATGGGTTCGAGATGTGCCCGAACATCCTCCAGGTAGGTCCTGAATGGATCCTGCATGGGAAAGGGCGCACGACCTCGAACTTGAAAAATAGACCAATTGATCACGTAGGCAGGAAAGAGGCCATCAGGGGTCGCAGGTCGATCGACATCCGAAGGAGCCCCGCCTCCCAAGAGGTGTCTGACCAGCGCACTGCGTCCATAAGCACGGGTATTCTTGGGAGCCTCATCCATCGCCATCCGAATCAACGCATCAGTCGTCATACGCGGAACTCGCCCTTCCTCCACAAGCCCATAGTAGAGTCCTTTTTCTGAATTCAAGTTATGATACTCCAAGTCCAAACTCTTGAGCAGAGGATCATTCCAGTCTAACTGCTCTGCTTCTCTGAAACACTCCAAGAGCCAGAGTTTCGACGCCCAATCCACACGGCCGACCAGCTTCTGATAATCCCCGCGCAAGTCATTGAGTACCGACGCCCATTGCGTGAGGACCCAATCGGTTTCTTCATCCTGTCCCTGACAATGTCGCACGGCACAATCGAGAAATCTTTCCTGAATATCGATGGCCGAAATCGTTCGTTGAGATCGAAGCCGAATGAGCCAGCTGCGTTCTTGGTCTTGGGAGATTTCTTGTAGCGCCTCCACCGGTTCATCAATCTCTAAATCCTGAGGGGCATGTCCCTCTTCAATAAGTTGGAGCACCAGACCGGTCGTACCCAGTTTCAAGGCCGTCGCATACTCAGCCATATTCGAATCGCCCAACAGCAAATGAATCCGTCGGTATTCATTGGGATCTGCCAACGGTTCATCTCTCGTATTCACAATCGCGCGATTGTGCTGCACCCACTCAAAGAAATCATTGACGATATGGTCGCTCCGTTGAGAAATTTGAAACGGCAGGCTCGAACTACTCCGAACACCGACGGCAGTGCGCGGAACAATCAATCGGTCCATCTGAATCCAGGCATCCTGTGGAGCGGCAGCACCAACACGCCCTGCTCCGGAGAAAACCTGTCTCGTCACAAGAAAGGTCACAAGAGGCGCCAAGCCACGCCTCGAAAACGGAAACCGACGAGAGACGAGATAGTTTTCATGGGACCCGAAGGTCGCATCCGTTTCATGATCGATGTTGTTCTTAATCAACGACACGTGATCAGACACACCAAGTGCCTCGATCGCCTGCTGCATTAAAAGATCTCCGGCACGATCCGACGCCACGACATCCGTGAGGGAGTGACACTCCGGCGAAGCATACTCGAGATGCCCCATATCCAAATAGATTCGCCCCCCGTTGGTGAGAAATCCCCCGTTTCCTGGGGGTTCATCATGGCCCCGATGATGCAGGTCCAGCACACCTCGGCGCTGGACATGGAACAGATGATCTCGAATTTTGTGGGCAAACCAGGCAGGGGAATGATCCGGCCGGTCTTCATGGATCAAGAGTCCGTACTCGGTCTCCAAACCAAAAATTCGATTCAACATAGAATCACGTGAATGCCGAGCTTAGATTTTTGGGAAGCAACGCCCGTAACTCGCCGGCCCCGAGAGTCCGATACTTGGAGGTTCCTGCCACATGGCGATCAAGGAACGCACACTCAATCGATCTATCCGCCATACATTGATGCACATGAGCTAGGAGCGTCGGAGAGTCCGTCACCGGCTGATCGGAACTCCCCTTCACATCCTCATGTTCCCCCGTGGGTTCATCTGCTTGTCGCTGTGCTCGATCACCAACTGCCCAGGTACGAATCGCAACATCCACCACCTCCGTCAAGGACACCATCGACTGCTGTCGAAGATACTCCATCATGCGTTGCTCAATCGACGACGTGGCCGCAAGCACCGCATACCGGTTTTTCTCTTCGAACACTCCGTCATAGTTCATGGTGAGGAAGCCGTCTTTCCCAGCTTTCTGGCTCAACTCCGCCAACAGAATCTTCGCGATAAACGGAGCTTTAAACACCTCCTCAAACGCCTGTTTGACGACCGGGGCAATGCCGTACTTGATCAGACGACTCCCCGTCACATCGGAGGCGGAGCGATTGAATCCCTCGACATGCGCCATCTCCAATAGCGTGAAGCGCAGCTTCTCGAGATCGGCCGGATGTCCCATCCCCCCGAGTGCAAGACGATCATAGATTTCATACAACTTGGGAGTGCCTTTGCTCATCGTCAGCAGGAGAATGCCCTCGTCGCATGACACGCCGACAACCGGGCTCCCCTGCGCAAACTGCGCATCAAGATACTGCCGACGATTCCCGACCGCTTCGACCCATCGATAGGGTTCTTCGTACATAAAGGGCGACCTTACACGTGTTTGGAGACGTTGGAGTCAAATAACGCTCGAAGATGTGATTCCGATACTGTTGTCACACCGTCGGAGGTGATCAGTTTCACAACCGGATAGAGCCCGGCCTCTCGATTGACTCCACCGGTTGCACTATCGAACTCGGCGGCACTCGTCAGCAGTCGCAGCGCCTGGACGGTTGCCTGTTCCTGCGTCGTCGCACTGAGCGGCTGCTCCCCCCAGGTATTCAGATAGTGGAGAATGCCGCGAATAGTCGGGGAACCTGACCCGGAGACGGCGTACTCTACCCCCTCAAACTCCGCCCCAAGGATATCGTAGAAATAAATCTTGGCGGCTTCCTGCTCGGCATCATATCCGGCAAAGATCGGGGCGACAGCCCCCGTCCCCGCCAAGGCCGCAGGAACATTTTCTTTCAGCAGCTTGGAGAGAGCTCGGAGCTTGCCCTCAAAGCTGAGCTCTTGAAGTTGAGTCCGCCGATAGTACTTAAACGAATGTTCGAGGATACGCGCCATCTCATACGCGGTCGCGGGAACCCCCGCAATCGCCATGACACTGTGTCGATCGATCTCCAAAACCTTGTCGGTGCGGTCGTACATCACCATGTTGCCGGCTGTCGCCCTGCGATCCCCGGCCACCAACACCCCCTCGCGATATTTGAACGCGAGAATTGTCGTGGCGGTCGTCAATGCCTGCCCCACTCCGGTTTGTCCGGGCATCCCCAATACGTAGCCCTGTTCCTTCAAGATCTGGTAAAAATCACCCTGCATCCTTCGCCTCGCTCCAGTACGGGGGGTAGGGGTGAAGAGTAAGGGAGAGCAGTTGTCTCCTCTCACACCTTACGCCTTATCCCTCACTAGTCTATTGGCCTGTCCGTTGCCGATATCGTTCCGCCTGTTTCGGATCAACCTTGCGCATCCGTTTCAGAAGGCTATCCTTGTCCGGTGATCCGGTTTCTGGACGGCGTGGTCCCCCTCCTTCTTCCAGGGGACCGGGAGATTTCGGCATGGGATCTCCTGGCCCTTCTCGTCGTTCGGGCGTAAGACTGTGGATCATGTTTCCATCTCCTTTCTGTGGCTCCACGTTGCCAGTGCATCAGCAGGCGAGCAGGCATGTTGGAAGATATCCGCGCACCGTCTGACTTCCTGGGGGTCGAAGAGATCTCCCATATCAAGATGTTGGGAACGCACGTTCGTGTTAAATTGTATCCGCTCCCATTGCATCGATTGAATCTGCGCAGAAAACCGCCGGACACAGAGGCCGCGCACCCCACCACGAGTATCGCTCGGACCATTTCCAAGCGCCGCCTCGACTCCCTCCTCAGTGGTTATCCGCCAGGCTTTTCCCTCCGCCTCCAATCCAAGATAGAGCCCCTGTTCAGGATCGACGTTGTGATACTCCAAGTCCAGGCTCGCCAGCCAGGGGTCATCCCATCCGATTCGTTCCTCTCGCATGAAGGTCTCGAGCAGCCACAGTTTCGTCACCCAATCAAGTTTTCCCACCAACCGAGAACGGTCGTGAGACAATGCGTGCAAAGTCTCAGCCCACTCACTTAACAACCAATCCGATTCTTCGTCCGATCCGGCTAACTCCTGACGTGCCGCCTCGCAGTAGTACGTTTGAAGCTCCAACGCCGAAAACTTCCTCCCGTCTTTCAGACGAACCACCGTTTTCATCTCCGGGTCACGCGAGACTTGTTTGACGGCCACCACCGGTTGATCCAGCTCCATGGGAGGCACGGCCCCTCGGCCAATGAGATCGAGCACCAGCCTGGTTGTGCCGACCTTGAGCGCGGTCGCATACTCGCACATGTTGGCATCGCCGATGATCAGATGCAAACGGCGATATTTTCGACGATCGGCATGGGGCTCGTCCCTGGTATTGAGTATGGGCCGATTGTGCATCGTGTCGACCCCCAACTCCGTTTCCATGAAATCCGCCCGTTGCGAGAGCTGATAGGCTCCAGGAACCCATCCGGACTCCTGCGCCTCGGTTCCCACTTTCCCTGCTCCAGCGATGACCTGTCGGCTGACCAAGAACGGGAGCAGACCCGTCACCAGAGCAGGAAAAGGAATCGAGCGCGGAATAAGATAGTTGTCGTGACAGCCATAACTGTGGCCATGGAAGTCGGTATTGTTCTTATACAGCCGCAGAGGCGAGCCCCCAAGAGTTCGATTACGCCGCTGAGCCGCACGGTGCACAATCCGTTCTCCCGCGCGATCCTGGGCCACCAGATCACGAAGCGTTCGACATTCAGGCGTGGAATATTCCGGATGGGTATGGTCGTTGTAGAATCGCGCCCCGTTCGGCAACACAAGATCGCTTTTCATGTCATGGAACGAGAAAGGACGATGGGCATCGCGCTGTGCAAACTCATCCTCTTCTCTATCTTGTTGCAAGCCGGAGACTCGAAACCCGCGCGCATCCTCATGTGGATCCTCACCAGCATAGTCCCAACGCCGCTCGAACGACGCGGCGAGATGTGCACGCACGAGTTCCATCGACTCGACGACCGGGTCCATCTCCGGTACGTCATCACGGGTGATACCGTATTCAGTTTCAATTCCAAAAAGACGCATAGCCGGTTAGAGGTGAACAGTACAACGTGAAAGGACGATTCGACTCGATGACACGGCTAATCCGGTCGGCCTTTCGCTTTTCACCTGTCACATGTCACATCTTTAAATGATTTGATTCGTGAGCCGTTCTTCTGTCTGGCGGCCCCGCCGGAAGGATGAAATTCCGACGACTTGCTCCGGATGATGATCGAGCAATTTCAGCCATTCCTCGGCCGCATCGTCCGGTGGTAGCATGTCACCTTCTCGGAATTCTTCAGACACGGCTCCACGGAGATCCTCCTCCAGCAATCCTGCCGGCTGTCCGGATTGAACCGTACGATCGATCGCCTTTTCCTTCGCCCGTTGGACGATCGACGCCAGAATCGCCCCACTGACAAGATCGCCGCGGTACAGGACCGTACTCTGGCCATTTCGAAGCCTGATCGAGAGAAGACGGGTCTCTTCCGTTCGACGAAAGATCGACTCGAGAAGGTCTTCGACAAGCGACACCACCGCCTGCACTGGGTCACCGCCACGATCCTTCACCAGCTGGGGATCAAGGGGAAGATCCGCCGTCAAATAGACCTTCAAAATCTCGGCAGCGGCAGACTTGTTCGGCCGGCCGACTTTGATCTTCCGGTCGATTCGACCTGGACGCAAGACAGCCGGATCGATCAAGTCCGGTCGATTGGAGGCCAGAATGATGACGACATCCTGCAACGATTCGATCCCATCCATTTCGCTGCAGAACATCGGGACAAGCGTGTTCGAGATATTGAAGGAACGCATGGCACGCCGCGTCCCCAAAATCGACTCTGCCTCATCGATGAAAATGAAGGGCAGCGCCCCCTCCTTCCGTCGAGCCCGAGCCTGATCGAAGAGATCACGGACCATCCGTTCTGACTCCCCAAGCCACATATTGAGAATTTCCGGTCCTTTAACATGCAGGAATGCCCCGCTCGTGACCGGCGGGCGATTGGGTTTATCAGATGCAGCCCCTCGGGTTGATTCGCTGAGTTGCTTGGCCAAGCTACCGGCAGCAGCTTGCCCGATCAACGTTTTCCCACATCCGGGTGGCCCATAGAGCAGAAACCCCTTGGGCTGAGAAAACTTGAATCGTTCGAACGTCTCCGCATGCAACAGCGGATATTCGATCGCCTTACGGATCGCAGTGATAGCCTCGGTCTGTCCTCCGATCTGCGCCCAGGTGATCGTCGGCGCTTCATCCAGAACATGGCGGCCGGCCTTCCGATCCACCAACTTCTCAAGAGCTATACGGAGACTGGGGTCGATACGAATATGGTCCCCAGCGTTGAGCTCGACGCCGATCAAATCCGTCGAACGCTGCAAAATCAACGACTGCCGACCCATCTCCTGTTCAAACCGCAACCGTCCGTCCGGCAATGTTTCTGCCAGTTTCAAAATGGGACCATTCCGATCGTACCCCAGCGTCCGAATGACGGCATACGCTTCATTGACCAGGATCTGGGTGCCGATCCGCAGGTCGGCATCAACCACGCGAGGGTCCACGTTTGCATAATACTCAGCACCCCCCACAACGATGCGGGCAAGCCCGGGAGCCGGAATATCGAGCAACATCCCGATACGGTTGGCTGGAGCCGTCAGCTTGGCCACCACCTCACTGACCTTCTTGAACTCCGACTCACGTTGCTGAGAAGCCGCTTGAGACAACATCACGGCATGCCGCAGCTTGTACAACAGCTTTTGGCGGGGGTCACCCTCTGAGAAAGCAGCAAGACACTGCTCAATCAACTCGAGCGGATCTGTCCCCGTCTTCAGCGACGATTCATCGCTCCTACCTTTCGGTGTTGCCTGATCAAAAGATCCGTGATCACTCATCAATACACCTTCACCATGCCCAGCTGACTGATCCTACCATACCGATGTGATGAAGTGCCGCCTTGCTAGTTGACGGCCTGAAGCGTCACCGACACTTTTTCGCGTCGATTACCGCGGAGGATTTCGACAGTCACCTGATCACCGACCTTCTGCTCCTCCAGTGCATCCATGAGATCATCAATGGTGGTCACAGCTTTGCCGGAGACCGCGACAAGAATGTCACCGAGTTGGATCTGTCCCATCATCGTCTCGCGGGCCCCCTTGAGACCTGCGCGGTCCGCCGGCCCACCGCGAGTGACCTTACCGATGATGACCCCTTTGATCCCCCATCGCTTCGCCATCGCATCCGGCACGAGCGACACTCCAAGCCCAGGACGGATGAGCTTCCCATGCTTGATCAGTTCAGGAACGATACGGTTGACCGTATCGACCGGAACCGCAAACCCAATGCCGGCATAGGCGCCGCTCGGACTCACAATCTGCGTATTGACACCGATCAATCGCCCGACACTGTCGAGCAAGGGTCCACCGGAGTTTCCAGGATTGATCGCCGCATCAGTCTGAATCACTCCTTCAATCGTTCGATTGGACATCGATTTAATGGTTCGGCCCAAGGCACTGACGACCCCCGTGGTCAAGGTATGATCGAGCCCAAACGGATTTCCGATCGCAAGCACTTTTTGTCCGACCCGCAAATCATGAGAAGAACCGATAGCCATCGGTTCTAACTGGCCGTCCGAACCTTGTATCTGCAGCACCGCGAGGTCGTGATCAGGATCGGCTCCCACTAACTTGGCCTTATGCTCGCTCCGATCCGCCAAGGTCACCTTGATCGCATCGGCCCCATAAATGACATGAAAGTTGGTGACGATGTGTCCTTGCTTACTCCAGATAAACCCCGAGCCTGATCCCTGCGGCACCTCCATCACGTTGAGCGACCAAATGTCTTGCTGGATCGCGGTATTGGCGATGAATACCACGGACTTTGTCGCTCGCTCAAAGACCGTGATCGTCGTTCGTTCATCGGCGCCAAGCTCCTGGGGGGCAGGCACCACAGAGCGCGGTCTTCCTTCAGGGCCGTCATAGACGGCTCCCAGCGGTTTCCCCCAGTCCGCTGCATGAACCGCTGAACTCAACATGATCACGAAAAGAAGCGGCCCGAGATATCCGAGCAAGTTACTCACCCAATACCTGGAGAACCAGCTCACGGGACCGTGCGCGAGTGTCGAAATCCACGAGCACCACTTGCTGCCAGGTTCCAAGCAGCAGGGCACCGGCGGAAAATGGGATCGTGACGGAAGGCCCTTGGAGTTGTCCGCGAAGATGACTATGACCGTTGTCTTCCCCGGGATTGACCGTATTATGTCGCCACCTGGGATCCGCAGGGATAAGCCGATCCCAAAACGTCTGCGTGTCGGCTCGAATCCCCGGCTCATCCTCAATGATCATCATCGACGCGGTGGTGTGCTTGACGAAGACGGTCACGATGCCCGCCTGAAGCTTTGCCGCTGTCACAGCAGCCACAACGGCCTTCGTAACGTTTTCGATTTGAGTCCCTCCGGCCATTTGAATGGTCAGCGTGACAGTGTGAACAGCCATCAGACGCTCCTAGACGGTCAGATTGCGGAGATACCGGCGATCCTGTCGAGTCAGCGGTGCACCGCGCGCTGCCTCGAGAATCGCGTCAAAGGCCCCTTCGGCCGTCACTTCTCGCAGGGCAGCGACGACCGTATTGCTGAGGATCCCCTCTTGCTGAAGCTTCCCCAGATACGAAAATGCCTCCGCCAAGCTCTCTTGGCTCCTGGCATAATAATCACGCCCTCGCCGCTGGTTGCTATAGGCCTCAAATTGCTCACACGCGACAAGGATCTCAGCCAACTGCTTGACCCATGCTTGTGCCTTGGCCAATCGTTCCGGATAATAGTAGTAGAGCATCACCTGTTGCATCCAAGGTTGCCAACCCACCCCCAGCTTCGTGAGCGTCGGCTTCACTGTCCGCAATCGTCTGGCCAGACGTCTGGCATACCCCAACCGCATTTCAACCTGCTCGATCGCCCAGCGATCCAGGAGCACACCCGCAGCGGCGAGGTCTTTTCGATAGAGCGACACGAAGGCCTCCGTCTCGCGCCCATACCGCGTATACGGATGAACGGCGCGCCATTCACGAGGTCTCGTGGGAATGCCACGCTGCTTGGCCCAGGACCAGATTGTGCCGAAGAGTCGCCGGTCTAGACCGGCACGTCCCAGATCGTGCAGTAGGCAGGCGACGTGGTAGAGCCGGACCCGATCGTCAGGATGCCCCAAACGGACGGCAACAGCCGCACACATCTTTGCCGTCCGCACGGCATGCGGACGATCATAGCCACGGATGATTCGATCAGGGTCAAGCGGATGAGGATAGTCATACAGCACCATCAAGGCCTTCACGAGCGAGCGTGAAATCTCCGGCGCGTGGGATCGAATCGGGGCAGACCGTTTCATACGTGGTAGGCACACTCCTAGGATGAGGCGAATGCGAGCGAGAATATCGTCGAGGGGAAGAACCTGTCAAGGCGACGTCGAAGAGAAATCGGCTCGCTCAATACCCCTGGGTCTGCTATGCTCGGACCAGACACGATACGGGAACGATACCGAAATGATGACTCGGATCCAGCGCTGCGGGCTGATCGGGATTGTCCTCATGGCACTGGCACCACTCGACACCTTTTCCGCCTCCCCCGACCAGTTGACTGATCTCACGGAACGCGTTCATGTCCTCGTCACATTGAAAAGCCGAGACAACTTCTCGAGCGAATACCGCTACGACGTGAGCGTCAGGAACCTGTCTCCTGATACGATCACCGGCGATTCTTTGGTGATCGTGCTCGAGAAGATTACGAACCTGGCAGGCGAAGACCACGAAGCGTTGACGGGCGAATCATTCCTCAAGCGGTTCGATGTGGTGGGCCAAGACGGCCAGACCAACGACGGGAAACCCTACTTTCATATCCCCTCTGGATCCACACCAGACCTCACACCACAATCGGACAGTCTTCCCGCGATCGTACGAATCAGGAATAAGGACTATGTCGCAGTGTTTACCCCCTCATTTAAAGTCTTCGGACAAAAGCGGGTATTACCCGAAGCCAAGCGTCTGGGAGGATCGGCCGCTCCCGCAGCACCGTCTGAACCTGCCATAGCGGCAAACCGCAAGACCATGGATGCACTGATTCAATTGCTCATTAAGAAGGGCATCCTCACGGAAGAAGAGTGGAAGAAAGCCAACAAGCCGTGAACGAGTCAACCTGTCACGCATGTACGGGCACGTGGCCCCGCCCGGATCATTTTCTTGAGGATCTTGGATTGTCCAAAGCCTATGTGCACGACGACCAGTTCTTCCCAGGGTGGACGGTGCTGGTCTTTCGTCGGCATGTCACGGAACTGTTCCACCTGACCCCGTCAGAACGTAGTCAGTTGATCGAAGAAGTCAGCCGAGTGGCCAACGCGTTATCGGAGATCTACCAAGCCAAGAAGATCAATTATGAACTCCTGGGGAATCAACTTCCCCACATCCACTGGCATGTGATTCCACGGCTGCCGGATGATCCGGCCCCCTTGGAACCGGTGTGGCGCGTACCGCATACCCCTGTCTCTCTCACCGGCTCGATGCTGCAACACACAATCAATCAGCTCCGATCCGCTCTTCGAAAAAACGGCTAACCCCAACTCTCCCGTGCCGGGACATCATCGTCATGATGGCGCCGTTGAGCCTGGTGATCTTGATCGGATTGCCCTGGGGATCCCGCTCGATCAGCGCGGTATGATTCAACGGATCAGTGGTCGAGAAGAAACAGGATGGCTGGTAGGCGAGCAGAACGCAGGCATGCTATACCCCAAGACACCGGAAGGAAAGAGGACAGCGATGAAAGCCGTGAAATGTACGAAAGACGGCGTGGTCATTCCCTCGGCTTGGGTCAAGGGGTGGGGCAAGCCCGTCGTTGCATATCGGAATGCCGAGGTTGTGATCTTGGAGTCTCCGGCTCGCGCCGCGAGCCGGAGACTCGCCACGATGATCCGGAAGGTCCGCCGCGCCGCCCAAGAACTCGGTCCGCTGTCTTCGGATCAAGTTGCCGCCGAAGTGGCCGCGGTGCGGGCCGAGCGCGCGCGTCGTTCTTGAGACCAATATCCTCGTCTCTGGGCTGATGTCCGTGAGTAGCCCACCTGCCCAGATCCTCAATGCTCTCCGCGCGGGCCAGATTGTGGCCGTAATGAGCGAGGCCACACCCCATCCCCTTACACCAGAAAGAAGGACACCCATGTCATGATGGCTGGGACAGCTGTGCGCAATGGGACGGCGAATCTCGTGCTGGCTCAGGCAGTGACTGGCATTACTTGCACCGTCTCCATAGAGATATCGGCCTCTCCACGCACCACGCTGCCGCATCTTCGCCCAGCCAAAACCGACATGGGTCCGAGACGAA
>JAHBWQ010000073.1 GCA_019636915.1 Nitrospira sp.
GTAGTTGAGAATTCTCCTCCGATCGGACTCCCGCTCATCCGTCGCCACAACCTCGGCTTTGATCTCGCAGGACCGTTTCACCACACTGGCCACAACCTGAGGACTCTGTTTTTTCAAAGCGGGCATCTTCCGTTTCAGATACAAAAAAAACGATTCATCCGCAATGATCCCATACTTGATCACTTCGGCCAGCCCGGCAACCCACTCCCGTGTGGGCAACGTATGCAAGGTCAGCGGATCAATCCATACGGCTCTCGGCTGATAAAATGACCCTATCAGGTTCTTCCCCAATCGATGGTCGACACCGGTCTTTCCTCCGACGCTTGAATCCACTTGCGCCACAAGCGTCGTCGGCACTTGAATATATGGAATTCCTCGCTGGTAGATGGAAGCTGCAAATCCGGCCAGATCTCCGACCACTCCACCTCCCAAGGCCAAGAGGTGCGACGATCGTTCGAACCGATGTCGGGCCAACGCATTCAGAATGTGCTCGACCGTTTGTAACGTCTTGGACCGTTCTCCAGGAGCAAGAATGATCGAGACCGGCTCAAGTCCAGACTGTTTGGCCGCCTCGACGATCTTCTTCAAATAGCGCTGCGCAACATGTCGGTCCGTGACAATCCCGACCTTTCCCTTCAGCCCGTAGCGCTTCATTTCTCTCCCGAGTTTCTCCAAAAGCCCAGCTTGGATGGCAATCTCGTAGCTCCGATCAGCTAGAGACACCGTAACAGTTGGCACAGAATTCATAGGGTAACCTCACTGCCCTCAATGCTGAAGAACGTGATCGAGACGCTCATCTCAGAACTCTGGGCGGCATGGTACCACAGCATCGGTGAACTAAAAAGACAGGCACATTCCGTCCGGAATGCTCACCCTTTGGTAGAACACCGTCATCCTGTTGCTCCAAACGCAAAGGCCTGCCGATGCAGCAACGCATCGACAGGCCTTTGCCAACCAGGGAACTGTGACCACAATTAGGTCTTGATAATGCTCGGCGTCAGAAAGATGAGCAGCTCTTGCTTGGACACCGTCTCGGACTTGTTCTTGAACAACCAGCCTAACACCGGCATACGGGAAAGATAGGGAACCCCCTGCACGTTGTTCCCCTGTGTATCGACGAAGACGCCACCGATCACCATGGTTTCCCCGTCTCTGACGATCACCTGCGTCGTCGCTTCTCGTCGGTCGATGCTTGGGCCGGCCGGATTACTTCGTGCGCCGACGGCATTGCGAGTCGCTCGTACCCGCATCAGAATCCGCTTTGATTCTTCTTTCGGATCTCGTGAAGTGATTTGGGGAGTGACATTCAGCTCCAAGTTGGCATCAACAAACGTCGTTTGAGTTCCCTGTAATGACGTGGTCTGGAAGGGAATCGATTCGCCCTGTGAGATTTTGGCCTCCCGCTTATCCAGCGTGGTGATCTTGGGAGCCGCGATAACCTTGCTCAGTCCCAATAATTCCCCGGCCGACAGCCGCATGTCCAAGGCAAAGTCTCCTCCGAGTTTTCCAAAGGTCCATCCAATCGACGGCACAGCCGGTAGCCCACCGACTTGAGCCGGTAAATTGACCAAGAAGGTTCGATCAATCGTGCTGCTGCCTGTTCCGGCGATCTGTCCAAACGGGCCACCCAGATTCGAGAGTGAGAAGAAATCCGTGGGTGTGCGATTCCCAGCCTGGAACCCCCACTGAATCCCCAACCCACGAGCATAGACCGTATCAGCCTGAACAATGCGCGCTTCGATCTGAACTTGCGGCACCTCCAGATCAAGCCCTTCGACAAGCTGTCGAATGACTCCAAGTTTCGTTTCCGTATCTCGCACGATCAACGCGTTACTTCCTGCATTAAACTGCATGATGCCACGTGGACTCAAATTCTGTCGCAACGAGGTCATCAACTCTTGTGCCTGGAGATTCCTGACATAAAAGACCCGGTCAACTAATTCCTCCGCCTTAGTCTTCGAGTCTTTAGCCCGTGCCTCTTCATCTTGCTGCCTGGCAATGTTCGCCAATGAATCAACCCACACAATGCTCCCTTGCCGGATCATACCGAGTCCATTCATCTTTAACAGCATTTCCAGGGCCTGATCCCATGGCACACTCACCAGCTTCATGGTGACTTTTGACTTAACCCCTTCACCAACCACGATATTGAAACCGCTGACCTCTGCAATCAATCGGAGAATATTCGTGATATCCGCTTGTTGAAAATCGAGAGAAATGCGACGCCCCACATACCGCGTTTGCCCAACCACAAGATCATCAGGCCGCTCATCTTTTTCAGCAGATACGGCCTCTCCTCCCATCTGCACTCGTTGTATTTTGAATTGAGTCTGCATTGGAATTACACTACGCACTGTCCGCTTCACCACACGATCTGCTGACTCAAATGAACCCGTGTGGCTTTTCAGAAACACACCTGACGGTCCCTTCCTCTCGAGTTGGCTAACAACCATATGACGAGCTCGCCGCTCGCTCGGCTTCAAGGTAATGACCACCTTATTCTCATCACGTATCAGAGAATAGCTCGGCCGTTCCGGCACATCAAAGACCAATCGAACCTTGTCGGCATGATGACCCACTCGAATCTTTTTGAGCAGATAATGGTCGGCTTGTACCACAGAGCGCCGAAGCGTAGACGACACAGCTGGGAGATCAATAACAAGCCTTGATTCATCCAAAAAGTTGGGCTCCGGGAATAATTGCCCATCCCCAGCAATGACAACCGTCACATGGTCCGACTCTGGGTGAACTTCGATCGAAGTCAGCGTCTGTGCGAGATAACGCAGGGAAGAGCTTTCAGCTGACGTCACATCATTTGGCTTGCCCCCATGAATCTCGTCCGCAAGAGCAGGTATTTCCCAGGCCGCAATCCAGCCAGCAAAAGCCAGCCCACAGAGTGCAAGAAAACCTCTCGCCGTGAAGATACTATTGATGCCGGAGAATAATGGTTTCATTCTGAGCCCTCTTTGGGATGTAGGAGCTTCACATGCTCCCGTTCCTGCTTTTTGCCATACACATCCGTAAATCGCTCCTGAACGATGATGCCGCGTTCGGTCACCGCGCTGACCACTCCATTGTTCTGACCGATCCGCGTCCCCCTTCGAACGGTATACCCATGTCCTTCAGGTGTCTGCACCATTGCCGTGTATCCATAGGCCCCCCATACAATGGCAATCAGGTTCAGCTCTGTCAGCGTTACCCGTTGTAACGGGGGAAGTGTGCTATCCGCTTTCCCTACCTGAAG
The DNA here is from genome assembly GCA_019636915.1 of Nitrospira sp. GTDB lineage: Bacteria > Nitrospirota > Nitrospiria > Nitrospirales > Nitrospiraceae > Nitrospira_D. The sequence goes on from JAHBWQ010000073.1 coordinate 3,245, forward strand.
CTCCTGGATAACGGGGGCAAACGGATCACGACGACCAGAAGGATCATACCCCGCCCCGGTCATTCCCTCACCTACTGGCAATTGGGATGGGACCTGACCATTCCCAGTCGAGAATGGCGTTTCCACTGCGGCAGGAGTCTGAGGTGGAACCTCTGACGCGGAAGGTGCCTTAATGGAGTCGTGTCTCATTGGCGCGATATGCCCAGGAATGGGAGAGGATTCGGCTTGGACATACCCACTCCCCAGAATCACACTCCACCAACAAACAGCACAGACGCCGGCGACTTGCACATACCGCCGTATTTTCCTCTGACCTTGCTCAAACTCTAAACCATACATCAGTTCGGCATCCCCTATTTACCAGCGCGTGCCACTTTTGATGCCTGCACCGACTGCGCTGTTCCGGGAACTGGTTTTTCCTGTGGAGCGGCGTAGGCAATGAGGTCGAATGTTGTTTGAGAAACGATTCGTCCCTGTTCCATTTTGGGAGAACCCATCTTGAGTCCCGACACCGTGATAATCCGGGGCAGTCGATTAATGCGATCAAAGAATAGCCCGGCGATGTGATATACGCCCGCGACTTCCACACTGACAGGCATTTTGACAAACAGCTTCGATGGATCTTCGGCCTGCGCTCCAGGACGCCATAGCTTGATGTCCAGACCTAGTCGTACCCCAAGATCAGAAACCTGCTTGAGCAACATAATGGCCTCTTCTTCAGGGGGAAGGCGCTCTTTCTTCTTGGCCAATTCGATTTCTAACTGTTTATTTGCCGCGACAAGCTCATCGAGATGCTTCACCTTGATCGTCAAGGTCTGAATCTCACCCTCCAACCTGGTGTTCTCCGACTCGAGCGCCGCAATACTCTCCGATTTCGGCTGCACAATATAGAAATAAAACCCGGCAATCATGCCGCCGATCACGAGCAGCAAGAGAGCCATCTTTTGGGAAGTAGGAACACTGCGGAGCGCGTCAAGGTTAAGTCGAGGCAATTCCATACTTACCCCTTTAAGCGAAACACCAACCGAAATTGATAAACGTTGATCTTATTTTCCACAGCAGCCTTACTTTCCTGTAGGTTGATACTGGTAAAGTAATCCGTTCGACGCAAGTTGTTTACGAATTCCACGACATCGTCGTTGGTTAATGCCTTCCCTTCCAACTCGACCGTTTCTGACGTGACACCCAGCTTGGTCAGCCATACCTTGAGCGGTTCTAGGCTTTGGCTGACATGGTCGAGCACCTTTACCGGCCCCATTCTTGACTGCTCAAGTTGGTCAATGATCCGATTCTTGTCCTCAAGCAGTTTCTTCTTCTGTTCAAAATCCTGAACTTGTTTAACCTGCTCCTTCAATTGAGCAACTTGCTTTTCCTTTGTCTGTTTCTCCTCTTGCCTCGCCTCCAGCTCACTATCCAGCGCGGTGGAATACCACCAACAACCGGCCAACGTCACCACGACCATCCCCACGCCAAGCAGTACTTGGGCCCGAACATCATACTGGGGCTTTGCCTGGCGCCCTTTCGGTCCGCCAGGAAGCAGGTTAATCCGTATCATCGGTCACCCACCGCGCGTAAGGCTAATCCAACACTGACGGCCGCGGATGGCGCAAGCTCCGCAAGAAGGCCGGGATCTATTTCACACCCAGTAGTGTCAATCTCGGCGAAGGGATCAGCCATTTCTACAGGCACTTGCATCCGATCGCTCAGCTGCTGAATCAGCCCTTTCGCGTTTGCGACACCGCCGCACACCAGTACCCGATTCAGGTCGGCATTGGGACCAGAAGTTTTAAAGTAATCTACGGTTCGGGCAATCTCGGAAGCCACTTCCGCATTCACACTGTCCAGTACGCTACCGACGGACATCCCGCCGGCTTCACCACCTCCATCTTTCTTCTTACTTTCCTCTGCTTCTTCAAACGACAACCCCATCTCCCGTTGGATCGCTTCGGTATACCTATTCCCACCCAGCGGAATATCTCTGGTAAATAGAGAAACCCCCGCACGTGTAATATTCACATTCATCACACTTGCACCTAGATTGACCAAAGCGGTCGTTTCTTCCTGTGCCAGCGGATAGTTGATTCCATGCATGTTTTCGATCGCAAACGCATCGACATCCATGACCATCGGGATGAGCCCAGCTGTCTTGACAAGCTCAGTCAACTCACTGATTTTGTCCTTTTTGGCCGCGACAAGGATCACCGCCATATCTCCCTGGTCATCGCTCGATGGGTCTGGAGGCAATACATGAAAATCGATGTTGACCTCGTTGATATCAAATGGAATATATTGCTCAGCCGCCAATTTTACTTGGCCTTCAAGCTCTTCATCGGGCATTGGCGGGAGACTGATCTTTTTTACAATGACAGCATGACCCGAAATAGAGATGGCAACATATTTATTCTTGACGCTGGCCTCCTCAAAGAGTTCTTGAATGGCTGAGACGACACGTCCCTCATCCATCACTGTTCCATCAACAATCACTTCTGGTTCAAGTGGCTTCACGCCGAACTTCTGAAGAGAATACCGCCCCTTACTTTCCTTGAGCTGCGCGATCTTGATCGCACTTGATCCAATATCAAGCCCCACAAGCTGCCGGCGGGGGGTCAGCATTGAGATAAGGTCCGTCTCAACGAGTTTTTTCAGTGAACTCAACATGCGTCACCTGAACTTTACACGGCACGTTTTCTACCACAAATGACTTTCTCGATTTCATCCACATTCTTTCGTGTATAGAGTCGCCAATTCCGCCAGTCGCGTGCTGGACGTGCAATAACCCCTTCTCGTTCCCACCGAAACAGAGTGGCCTTAGAAATATCGAACAACTGACACACCTGAATAGCCTTAATTCCCTCAGCTTCTTTTCCGATATCTTTATTATCCGTACGCTCAATCACTTTCGTATTTACACCCATGACTCTACCCTTACTTCTCACAAAGGCAAGTATAGTCAATATGCTTAACCTGTCAAGAAAACAGCTGGAAGTGACGTCCGGACGGAAGCTGATCGGCCTAATACCCTGAAGAGCCTAAGCTTTATTGATATCTCTATGCTTGAGACCCACTTGGAAACCCAGCGCAGCAAATCGCGCACGGAGATGTCCTGCAATCGCCACTGAGCGATGGCGTCCACCGGTACATCCGATTGCAATTGTGAGATAGCTGCGCCGCTCACGCTGATACAGTGGCAGGAGAAACTTCAGAAGTCCGTCAACATGCTCGATGAATACAATAGCTTCAGAGTCCGTCAAAACAAAATTGCGGACCTGCGCGTCCTCACCAGACAGCGGCTTGAGATCTGGCACAAAGAACGGGTTTTTCAGGAAGCGCACATCGAACAACAAATCAATATCGTACGGGACCCCGAATTTATACCCGAAAGTCAAAAAGGATATAGTGAGTCGTCGATCGGATGAGTCCTGTAAAAACTCCTTTCCAAGCAGGTCACCAAGCTCGTGCACTGTGAGATCGGATGTGTCGATGATCCGATCCGCCTGTCGTCGGACCTCAGCGATCCGCTCCTTCTCAAATCGAATTCCTTCCCCAACCGGTCGATGTGGCAAGAGGGGATGGGGTCGCCGGGATTCAGAGAAGCGCCGGATGAGGACCTCTTCCCGAGCCTCAAGAAAAAGCACCTGCACCGCATGACCAAGAGTTCTGATCCGCTCAAGAATCCCTACGAAATCTGCAAAAAATCCTCGCTCTCGTACATCGACACCGAGCGCGACGTTTGCAATCTCACTATGTTGCTGATGGCAAAGATCGACGAAGGTCGGGAGGAGGGCAGGAGGAAGGTTATCAATACAGAAATACCCGGCGTCCTCGAACGCCTTTAACGCATAGGATTTTCCAGACCCTGATAATCCACTGATGATGACCAGATTAAGTTGCGCCATGAGACTCCGCTCGTCTTGCTGAATCCCCTGATTACCGGATCGCAATCCACGAACGACAGCAGCTCAGACCGTCGCTACTTGTGGCCAGGCAGCACCCGCCGAGTCCTTCGATACACAGTGCTTGGCCCCTCCACTATATGCTACACGTGAAAAATCCAGTCTCCCTACCGCACCGCTCACAAACAACCCATCTCATCGAGCTACGGTTCGCCGCTTTGGTTTGCCGGGCTTATGACTAACAAGCCGCTCCTTCAATTTTCGAAACTGTGCATCAATACGATCAACAAGTGCATCAATGGTGGCATACATCTCGGGTGTTGTAATCTTCGCTTGCACTTGCTTGCCACTCACAACACCGGTAACCTCCGCCTTATGCTGAAGCTTTTCCACTCCCAATATGACCTGTAATGACCCAACCTTTAACCCGTAGCGATCCAGCCGAGCAAATCGAGTCTCCACATAACTTCTCAGCGCTGGCGTCATGTCCATGTGACGGCTTGTGATTTTTAATGTCATCCCTACCTCCAATTTATTCCAGCCTGATGCGATGCCCCCTCATCAAAAAAACTGTTTCCGCTGGCTTGCTGAAGCAATATTCAACTCTGCCCGATATTTGGCGACCGTCCTCCGTGCAATACGCACACCTTGACTAAAGAGCCTGGCCGCAATCTCCTCATCTTTCAATGGCCGCTTGGTATCCTCTTGAGCCACCATGGTCTTGATCATATCTCGCACCGACACCGAAGAGTGCATGCCGGACGGTTCGTCTGCCCGCTGGAGCCCGGCATTGAAGAAGAACTTCAGCTCCAACATGCCTTGTGGACAGTACATGTATTTATTGGCCGTCACTCGGCTGATCGTAGATTCATGCATCCCAATATCTTCAGCCACCTGTTTCAAGACTAATGGCTTGAGATACTGTACTCCATGTTCAAAAAACTCCTCCTGAAACTTAACGATGCTCGAGACCACTTTGACAATCGTTCTATTGCGTTGCTCGATGCTTCGAATTACCCACTGTGCGGCCCTCATTTTTTCATCCATGTACGCCTTCGTTTCAGGCGCACCACTCTGCCCCGACGAAATGAGCTGCTTGTAATACGGGCTGATTCTCATGCGTGGCAACCCGTCATCGTTTAGCAGCACAACCCACTCGCCATCATTCTTGACGACAAATACGTCTGGCACAATGACGTAGTTCTGAGTATTGATGAACGGTCGACCAGGTTTCGGCTCAAGCTCTCCTATCACCTTGGTGGCATGAAAGACATCTTCTACAGTGACGTTCAGAGCCCTAGCAATTTTGGCATACTGCCTCTTTTCCAAATCCTTCAAGTGATGGAGCACAATGGCTTCAATCACTGAGGTCTTGAGCGCTCCAGGAGGTGCCCCAAGGGACCCGAAGGGGTTACGACCCAAATGTCGCAATTGCAAGAGAAGACACTCTGGAAGATCCCTGGCAGCAACTCCTGTTGGATCGAAGGTTTGAATGTCCTTCAGGACAGACTCCGCCTCCGACTCCTCAAACCCTGTTCCAGCAATAACTTCAGCCAGCGAAATGCGCAGATACCCGTCGTCTTCAAGATTTCCAATAATCAGACGTCCGATTGTTTTCTCTCGATCGGTGAGTGTCGATAATGATAACTGCCAGAGCAGATGTTCCTCCAGCGAAGTGGGCTTGGCCACAGTCTGCTCGTAGGACGGCAGGTCATCCTGAGCGGAAGCATATTCGGCATCCCCACCTCGCCGATCTCTCCCAAAGTACTCTTCCCAGCCTGAGGCGGAAAACTCTTCCGGCGACCCTCGCTCTTCCCGTGATTCATCCTGAACACTCTGTTCCGGCTCGGCCACGCCATCGATTTCTTCACCCTTTCCCTCAGTGACCGATGACTCAGCCTCTTCTACGTCAGATTGAACCTCGTCAAGCAGAGGGTTCTCTAAGAGGTGCTGTGTCAGGCTCTGCTGTAATTCAAGGCGCGACAACTGCAACAGTTTAATGGCCTGCTGCAACTGGGGCGTCATGATTAATTTTTGACTGAGCTTCAGATCAAGACGCAGTTTCATGGGCGACCGCCTACTTTCCTACAATCTAAACTGTTCTCCAAGATACACCGCTCTGGCCGTTTCGCTCTGCACAATCGCATCAGGGGAACCCGATTCTAAAATCACGCCCTCATTGATGATATACGCTCGATCAACGATGGAGAGCGTTTCCTGGACATTATGATCGGTAATCAAAATACCAATCCCTTTGACTTTAAGCCGTGTGATGATCTGCTGAATGTCCGCTACCGCGATCGGGTCAATTCCAGCAAACGGCTCATCCAGCAACATAAAGGACGGAGTGGCCGCCAGTGCACGCGTAATCTCCAATCGCCGTCGTTCACCTCCGGAAAGGGCATACGCCATGCTCGTTCGAATATGTCCCAGATCCAGTTCTTGAAGCAGGGCATCGACCCGTTCATTTCGTTCTTGACGAGCATATCCCAGCATTTCCAGAATGGCCAGAACATTATCTTCCACCGAGAGGCGACGAAACACGGACGACTCCTGCGGCAGATACCCGATACCCTTGCGCGCCCGTTTGTACATCGGTAGATTCGTAACGGATTCACCTTTGAAGGTGATCTCTCCTTCATCCGGCTGACATAATCCAACCATCATGTCGAAGATCGTTGTCTTCCCGGCTCCATTTGGCCCAAGAAGGCCCACAACTTCACCTGCAAAGACCTCGATGGCGACGCCTTTAACGACCTTTCGCCCGCGAAAACTTTTCACTAATCCGTTCGCTCGGAGTGATACACCGTCCTCTCGTGCCACGCTGCTCGCTCGCATCTTTGGTGCTTCCTCAACGCTGGAAGTCATTGTCCATTCTGCCCTTCGCCTTCAATGCGGATATGGGATCCTCCCTCAACTACACTTCGCTCTTCCGTCAAATAGATGGTGATCTGCTTCCCGCTGACACGCGTCCCCTTCTCCCAAGCAACGGGATCGCCTGTCAACACAACTTTCTCACCATCCGCGAAATACACGGCCTTTTGACAGGTGGCATTGCCATTTTCATATTTGATTTTTACAGGACGCGTCTCCCCAATCGCATCCACACGGTTCACCGAGCGACTCGACATCGTTGATCCTGAATGGCCTGACGGAGACAGGGATGAGGGTGCAGCGGATTCACTCTGCTCAGACCCCTTCCGTACTGATGACCCACCATCAGAGCCCTTTGACTGGAACGACACCACCATCCTATCAGAGTGCACAACCAACGAGCCTCGAGTGAGCACCACCATTCCCTCAAAAACAGCCTGGCTATCCTGATTCCGTACCGTCATCCGATTAGATGTGATGGTCGTCGGCACACCAGGAGTCTCTAGGCTCCGCTTCAGACTCCCAGACTCAGAGGTGGGGGAAGCTGCCGCAGGTCCTGGGAAGACAACACTAAGAAGCAGACACCAGATCCACATGGACATCTTGGAGTATCTCAAACTCTTCCGACGGTATTCGCCCCATTAGCCCTTGTCCCCGAACCTCCAGCCCATGACCCACGATCCGAACCGGAGCACTCGTCCGAATCTCCCGCACCGCCTCTACCCATTCCAGTCGGTTGGTATAAATGGTGTATCCGCTCTTTGTTTGTACGACGATGGGAGATTCATGATTGGCCAACACAAAATCTTTTGTTGCCGTATTAAAGGTACCTTCTTCACCTTGAACTGTCACCTCATCCCCTGATTCCCCATAAAAGGTAAGGACAACCTCATGCAAAACGGCCCGCTTTTCTTGATCGAAGAGACGCGCCTGCTTGGCTCGTACCTGCCACTCAACAGCCTCCCCTTTGGACTGGGTAAACGTAAACTCCCCTAGTTTCGCATCTGCCTCGTCAATGGTATTGAATGAGCTGGGTCCGCTACTAGGAGGAGATGCGGCATTTCGGAAGAGAAGATAACCAAGAAACATCGTCAGGAGTACACTCAAGGAAAGAAGAGCCCGGCGCGCGATAATTTCCCACATATTTGAATGGTTCTCCATGCATAAGATCATGGATCCTTGCCTGCAACTGGCACGATCTTAGCATCTGATATCGATCAAGTAAACGCCTCCTTGGAAAAGAAAAAAGACTCCCATGCACAGGTGCATGGGAGTCTTTTGTTGTTGAAGCTGCTTCTGTCTGACCAGAACTAGGAAGACGTGCTCGGGCCCGTCGGCGAAGCCTGCGCTTGACTTGCAGACGACTTTTTGAGGGCCGTGGTTTCTTGACGAGCAACTAATTCAATAGCGACCATTTCCGCAGCGTCTCCAATACGACGACGAGTCTTAATGATTCTAGTGTATCCACCCGGTCGATCTTTAAACCGTGCAGCAACGTCGTCAAAAAGCTTCGAGACCACGGACTTACTTCGAAGGAACCCTAACGCTCGCCGTCGAGCAGGAAGCGTCCCTTCCTTCCCAAGCGTGATCATGCGGTCGGTGAACCCTCTGATTTCCTTGGCCTTTGCCTCTGTCGTTTCAATACGTTCTTGATCCAGCAACGAGGTCACTAGGTTTCGGAAAAGGGCCCCTCGGTGTTTGGTCTGTCGACCAAGTTGTCGTCCTTTTTTTCTATGTCGCACGGTGTTCCCCTTGGCTAAGAATCATCATTCTGATTTCGGACTTCCGTTGTGTGGAGACGACGCCTCAACCTTCGTCCCTAGGGAAAGACCCATTTCAGAGAGAATTTCCTTGATCTCGTTAAGAGACTTCTTCCCGAAGTTCTTCGTCCGTAGCATCTCCCCTTCAGACTTTTGGACAAGATCGGCGATGGTTTTGATATTTGCATTCTTTAGACAATTGGCGGCCCGAACAGACAACTCTAATTCATTGACACTACGCGAAAGATTCTTGTTCACTTCCCGATGGGATTCCTCATACCCTACTTCACTCTTCCCTTCGTTGCGCTCTTCTGGGTTGATGAAGATATCCAGGTGCTCGCGTAAGATCCCTGCAGCTGTGGAAAGTGCATCTCTTGGACTAATCGTACCGTCAGTCCAGATCTCCATCGCCAGCTTGTCATAGTCGGTCATACGTCCGACGCGCGCATTTTCCACTTGAAAATTTACCCGCTTGATCGGAGAAAACACTGAGTCAATGGCAATCACGCCAATCGGCAACCCTTCTTCCTTGTTACGTTCCGCTGGGACATATCCACGTCCGTGCTTGACAGTCATCTCAATATCCAACGTGGCATCCTTGTCGAGAGTCGCAATATGCAAATCAGGGGTTAGAATACTCACCTCAGCATCGTGAAGAACATCCGAGCCCTTCGCCTCGCCAGGTCCCTTCTTTTTCAAACGAATGGTTTTGGGCTTGTCCGTATGGAGTGCCAAGCGTAGGCTCTTAATGTTTAAGATAATTGCCGTGACATCTTCTGTCACGCCGGAGATCGTTGAGAACTCATGAACAACCCCCTCGATTTTCACGGTGGTCACCGCAGCACCCGTAAGCGACGACAACAAAATGCGACGGAGGGCATTACCAATCGTGGTACCGAACCCCCGTTCAAACGCCTCCGTTGTGAAGCGCCCGAATGTGGGGGACTGTGTATCCTTGTCGACTTCCACCCGCATTGGGACCTGAAAGTCCTTCATCGCTTTGATCATGACCCACCCTCCATACCATCGAGTGACAAACACATTGACAGCTTCACCTGACCGATCAACACCCAGACCAGTGGGCTATCGAGAGTATAATTCAACAACCATCTGTTCGTTCACTGGCAACGTAATCTGCTCCTTAGCAGGAAGCGCCCGGATAATCCCTTTGAATGCCCCACGATCCAGCTCCAACCATTCTGGAATTCCACGGCTATCAACAGACTCCAATGCTGCCTGAATTGCCAGCAGATCTCGGCTCCGCTCTCGAACCTCTATCACATCACCTGGCTTCACCAAAGCCCCGGCCACTGTAATCTTTTTGCCATTCAGTGTGAAGTGACCATGGCTAACCAGCTGACGGGCCTGTTTACGCGAAGCGCCAAATCCAAGGCGATAGGCCACATTATCCAGCCGGCATTCAAGGAGACGTAATAAAGCGTCTCCCGTGACTCCAGTCTGCCGTTCGGCACGTTCGAATACGCCCCGAAATTGACACTCCTGAAGTCCATAAATCCGACGAAGCTTTTGCTTCTCGCGAAGCTGCAAGCTATAGTCGGACGTTCGTTGACGCCCCTGTCCATGTTGTCCGGGGGGATAGCTCCGACGTTCAATCGCACATTTTTCCGTCATGCAGCGCGTGCCCTTCAGAAAGAGCTTTTCTCCTTCGCGCCGACACAACCGACAGACTGGACCACGATACTTTGCCACTGATGCCTCCTCGGAAAAGAGCTGCCCGAGTCGTTGACTACCGTGTCACCTAAGACCTCGAACCCCTACGACTCATTCGCTCGCATGAATTAGACTCGACGTCGCTTGGGTGGACGGCACCCATTATGCGGAATCGGCGTGACATCACGAATCAGGTTGATCCGCAACCCTGCTCCCTGTAAAGACCGAATCGCCGACTCTCGCCCAGAACCAGGCCCATTTACATAGACATCGACCTGGCGCATACCGCTTTCCATCGCTTTTCTTGCTGCCGCCTCTCCGGCACGTTGAGCGGCAAACGGTGTACTCTTCCGTGAACCTTTAAACCCTTGATTCCCGGCACTCGCCCAGACTACCGTATTCCCGCTCATATCGGTAATGGTCACAATGGTATTATTGAAGGACGCCTGAACATGAGCCACCCCACTCTGAACGATCCGGCGCTCTTTCTTCTTACCCTTTTTCACACTCATACTCTCTCCTCTCGATGGTGGAGCAGCTTACGCACGAGGCCCTGGTTTAGCTGCAGTCGGCCTTGGTTTGCTACTCACACCGGCCCGACGTCCTTTTCTGGTTCTCGCATTGGTCTTGGTCCGCTGACCTCGAACAGGCAAACCTTTTCGATGTCGCAGGCCTCGGTAAGTTCCGGTGTCAACCAACCGCTTGATATTGAGCGACACCTCTTTCCTAAGATCGCCCTCGACTCGATAATCACGCTCAATGATTTCTCTCAATTTGACAATCTTGTCTTCGCTCAAATCCTTCACACGAACGGCTCCATCAATACCGGCTTCGGCAAGGATCTGCTGAGCTGAGGTCCGCCCGATCCCGTAGATATACGTCAGCCCGATGTCCGTTCGTTTATTCCTCGGTAAATCGACACCAGCAATACGTGCCATTCTTCCTCCAGATACGAGCATCAGGTGCGAGCCAACCGGCTAACACCGCTCTCCCGACTCGACATGTTCAGAACTCAGCCTCACCGCGCCACTGCTATCCTTGTCGCTGCTTATGTCGCGGGTTCTTACAGAGAATACGCACGACACCGCGACGACGTACCACCTTACATTTTGCACAAATCGGCTTCACTGACGACTTGACCTTCATAACAATCCTCAACTCCCGTTACTTAAATCGATAGGTGATTCGACCCCTGGTCAAATCGTACGGAGACATCTCCACCGTAACCTTGTCACCAGGCAGAATGCGAATGAAATGCATACGCATTTTCCCAGAAATATGAGCCAGGATGACATGGCCATTTTCAAGCTTGACTCGAAACATAGCATTGGGAAGCGTCTCAGCCACTGAACCTTGAACCTCAATGATATCTTCTTTTGCCATATCCGTGGCTGTACCCTCTTAATAACTTAATAACGGTCGCCTAGAGTTTCTTCAATTGACTCAAGATACGAGGCGCGCCGGCCGACTGTATGGCAATCGTATGCTCAAAGTGCGCCGACAAGCTCCCATCCACCGTGACTGCCGTCCATCGATCATCAAGGATACGAACGGCACTTCGCCCCATATTCACCATCGGCTCGATCGCCAAAACCATTCCAGACTGCAAGCGTGGCCCTTGTCCAGCCTTCCCGTAGTTAGGAACTTGAGGTTCTTCGTGTAACTGTCGTCCAATGCCGTGGCCCACGAACTCCGTGACGACCGAATACCCAGCTGCCTCGACATGAGATTGCACTGCATGGGAAATATCCGTTAAACGGTTGCCGACAATCGCTTGCTGGATTCCAAGATAGAGCGCGTCTCTTGTCACCTGCACCAGCTTTTCTATTTCCGGAAGAATCCGACCAACTGACACGGTCACGGCAGAATCACCGTAGAAGCCCCCAACGATCGCTCCAAGATCTAACCCGATGATGTCTCCATCTTTCAGCTTGCGCCTCGATGGAATACCGTGAACCACCTGCTCATTCACAGAAGCACAAAGGGTCTTGGGATAGTTCCTATACCCTTTAAATGCTGGAATTGCACCCCGAGCTCGAATTTCCTTTTCAGCGATTGAATCGAGCTCCTCAGTACTGATACCGGGGCGGACAGCCTCTTTGACGACATCCAATGCCTCAGCCACCACCCGTGAAGCCGCCGCCATGACCTCGATTTCGGCTGGCGTTTTCAGAATGATCATGCCGTCCGGTAAACCGACAGGGTGCGTACGAGTTCCTGATAGACAACCTCTACCGCTTCAGCGCCATTGAGATGGGACAATAACTGCCGCTGCTCATAAAAACTGATCAATGGAGCAGTCTGCTCCTCATACACTCTGAGACGCATCTCAACCGCCTCTTGCTGATCGTCACTTCGCTGCACCAATGTTTCGCCACATCGATCGCAAGCGACACCATTCCTCGGAGGAGCAAAATCTACGTGATAGGTAGCCTGACACTTTGGACAGCTGCGGCGCCCACTCAAGCGCTTAACAATCTCTTCTCGCGAAACCCTAAAATTAATAACTCGATCGAGCCGAATCCCCTCTGCTTTCAACACATCCGAGAGAGCTTCAGCTTGAGGAACCGTCCTGGGGAATCCATCAAGGATAAACCCCTTGGGCGTTGATAACTCCGCAAGCTTTTCCTTCACTAACCCAATAACCACTGAATCGGGAACAAGGCGCCCCTGATCCATATGTCCTTTAGCTTCTACGCCTAGCGGGGTCCTATTGCGAACGGCAGCTCTGAGCAAATCACCGGTTGAAATTTTGGCGATCTGGTACTGACTAGCTATTTTCTCTGCCTGTGTGCCCTTACCAACACCCGGAGCCCCAAGAAAGACAACCCTCATAGCTAGGTACTTCTCCCTCTCAATGGAGCCATACCCTTTCCGAGAAATCCATCGTAATTACGCATCAGCATATGCGACTCAATTTGTTGAGCCGTATCCAAACCCACTCCAATAACGATCAGAAGCGATGTGCCCCCAAAATAGAACGGTACATTGAGTTTGTAAATCAGGAGCTCAGGAATCACGCACACAATTGCAAGATAGATAGCCCCTGCGAAGGTAATTTTCGTTAATACGCCATAGATATAGTCGGAGGTTCTTTGACCAGGACGAATTCCTGGGATAAATCCACCATACTTCTTCATATTGTCTGCCATATCCACAGGGTTGAGAACGACAGCCGTATAAAAGAAGCAGAAGAACACGATCAAGCCGACGTACATCAACGTATAGAGAAGTGATCCTGGTGCCAACTGAGTCCCGATGGCTTTCACCCAAGGAGTCTCAAAAAATCCTGCGATTGTTGCAGGGAAGGCAATGATCGACGAAGCAAAAATTGGAGGGATGACACCTGCGGTATTGATCTTCAACGGGATATGTGTACTTTGCCCTCCATAGACGCGTCGCCCGATCACACGCTTGGCATATTGGACTGGTATTTTTCTGCGACCACTCTCCAAGAAAACAATGGCAGCCACCACGCCAACCATCAAGAGGGCTAGGCCGACCAACAAAAACGCATTCAACTGACCGATCTCATAGAGATTGTAGGTCTGAGCCACGGCTGCAGGTAGTCGAGCGACAATCCCAGCAAAAATAATCAAGGATATCCCGTTACCAATTCCCCGTTCTGTGATTTGTTCACCCAACCACATTAGGAACCCGGTGCCAGCAGTGAGAGTGATCACCGTCATCAGACGGAATCCCCAGCCTGCATTGAGGACAAATGCTCCTTGATTCATTTGTTCAAGACCGATGGCAATGCCAAACCCCTGTATCAAAGCAATGCCAATCGTCCCAAATCGCGTGTACTGAATAATCTTCTTTCGTCCACGCTCACCCTCTTTGGCCAGTTTGGTGAGGTGCGGAATAACTACCGTCAGCAGTTGAAGGATGATGGATGCGCTGATGTACGGCATGATGCCGAGCGCAAAGATGGTCAAACGAGACAGTGAACCACCGGAGAAAATATCCAGAAACCCCAATAATGATCCGCCTTGCTTTTGCAGGAAATCGGAAAGGGCTTCTCCATTGATCCCAGGTGTTGGGATGTGAGAACCAATGCGATACACAACCAGCATGCCAAGCGTAAACAAGACACGGGTGCGCAGCTCGGGAATCTTAAAGATATTCTGAAAACTAGTCAGAAGACGTTCAAGCACCGCCGATAACCTCAACTCTCCCACCAGCCGCTTGAATCTTGGCTTCGGCCGACTTACTGAACTTGTGAGCCTGAACGACCAGTGACTTCTTCAACTCACCGACGCCGAGAATCTTAATTGGCAAACGTCTTCGCTTGACCAATCCGGCATCAACCATTGCCTGAGGAGTAACCGTCCCATCTCCAGTCCATTGCTCGAAACTTTTTAGATTGACAATGGCGTATTCTACCCGCGAGGGGTTCGTAAAACCAAACTTGGGCAGCCGCCGGACCAATGGCATTTGTCCGCCCTCAAACCCCGGGCGCTTTCCTCCACCCGATCGTGCCAAAAGACCCTTGTGCCCTTTGGTCGCCGTCTTCCCGTGGCCAGAGCCAGGGCCACGCCCAATGCGCTTTCGGCGTTTTTTTGATCCTGGCGCTGGCGCCAAATCATGAAGGTTCATGGACGTCCAACCTCCAGTAAATAACCAACTTTTCGAATCATCCCTTGAACTTGTGGCGTGTCTGGACGGATCACTGTTTGACGAATACGTCGTAGCCCCAAACCACGCAGGA
>JAHBWQ010000074.1 GCA_019636915.1 Nitrospira sp.
CCCATATTCGTGGAAGTTTCCGCGAAGTCATGATGCACATCATGGACAGCAACGCCAGAACGGCGGAGCTGATTACGACCGATAATCCTCAGGCGAAAGTCGGAGCGGTCACGGTAGACGGGCCGCCGTCGCACCAATTCCCGGAGAAGATCAACAAGTCTCCGATGTGGTTCTTGAACGGTGGTGAAGCCACGACCGGCAGCGGCTACGGCATGCGTGTTGAGCCGTTGAGCGTGCGCCTCGCCAACAATCCGGATCCGTCGAAGCTGTTCGTCTCCGGAATCCATGGTGATCCCGGTACTCCGTTACTGCGGGCCTACCTCGGCGATCCGATTCTTGTTCGGGCGTTGGTTGGGTCAGCCAATGAAGTTCATACGTGGCATGTCACCGGGCACTGGTTCCCGATGGAACGGTACGCCAAAGACGCCATGCCCCGTAGCACCGTGCACCTCGTGATCGGTGAACGGTACGATCCGGCCATTCCAGCAGCCGGTGGACCGCAGAAGCAGGCGGGCGACTACCTCTACTATAGCGGTCGCGCGTCACACTTTGCGGAAGGGAGCTGGGGTATTTTCCGTGTGTTTGACGAATTGCAAGGCGATTTGAAGCCGTTGCCCGGACGTGAGCAGATCCAGAAGTCTGCGCCGTCGGTGTGCCCGGCTGATGCACCTGTGAAGACCTTCAATGTGTCGGCGGTTGATCAACAGATCCGGTACCACGATGGAGCACCGGGTGTGATGGAAGTCGACCTCGAGCGCAAGATGGTCTTCGGCAATGAGCAGGGTAAGATGTATGTCCTCGATGGTGATCGCGGTCGGGTCAAGGCCGGCGAGTTGAAGCCGAGTCCTCTGACTCTGCACGTCAACGTCGGTGATTGCGTGAAGGTCAATCTGAAAAACGAAATGGCTAAGGAGCGGGCCGGATTCCACGTCGATATGATGGCGTTTAATCCAAAGGACTCCTTCGGCGCCAACGTTGGTAACAATCCTGGCGATCAGACGGTCGCTCCAGGCGAAAGCAAAACCTACACCTACTATGCCCATCCGGAGTACGGTGAGTTGGCCGCACTCATTCAGGACTGGGGTAATGTGGTGGAAAACCCGCGCAATGGTCTGTTCGGGTCCATCATTGTCGGCCCGAAGGGGTCACGGTATCGTGATCCGGTGTCCGGCGAAGATGTGACGATGAAGAGCAGTTGGCGCGCTGACGTGCTGGTTGACCGGACCATTTCAGGGAACGAGAATCGGAAGAATTACCGAGACTTCTCCTTGATGTTCCAGGACGAGGATAACATCGTTGGGGTCAGCTTCATGCCATACATCCAACAAGTGGCTGGTATCACGGCGGTGAACTACCGCTCTGAACCGACTGCATGGCGGATGGAAAAGGGTTGTGACATCCCTGAGGTCTTTGCTTGCGTGAAGGCCGGGGAGACACCATCGACTCCTCTGCTTCAGGCTCATGTCGGTGATTCAGTGGCGGTTCACGTCCTGGGTGCCTTCAGCGAGCAGGTACAGCTGTTCACGATCGACGGCCATGAGTGGCCGCACGAGCCGTACATGCAAGGTGCCGATCAGGTCAGTACCATGGAATTCGGTGGGTCAGAGATCATCAATGCCCACTTGACTGGTGGAGCGGGCGGTCCAAACCGGATCGTCGGTGACTACATCTGGAAGAATCAGCGTCCGGCATACGCCAATGCCGGTCAGTGGGGTCTCTTCCGAGTGCTCCCGACGGATGATCAACGGATCAAGCCGTTGACCCCGCAGGTGCCTCCAACCAAGACGGCCAAGCAAAATGGGAAGGCGAAAGTCTCTCCCACTTCGCTGAGCGTCAAGTAGGCGATACGCCTGGTGGCGTACCCGCGCTCATGCGGGTACGCCACTCCTCCCGCAGAGTCTCCGGATTACTCTCTCAATAGAGAGTGTTCCACTCGAGAATTCTTCCAACGTTTTCAGTTACAATGCTCTCTCTTACTGGCGTGCCATTTCTTGCAGAGGAATAGCCTATGTTCATCCCGTATGTACTGGTTCTTTTTGTTCTGACATGTTTGGCTGGGGAAGTCGGGGCCCCGATGGCGTTTGGAGAGAATGTGTCCTCCTCGCCTGTGAGCCGGGTTGAGGTCGTGCTGGCTTATCCGCATCGAACTCATGAAGCGGAGATAAAAAAAGAATTCGTCCAGGCGGGCTTGGCGAATGTCCACTTCCAATATGCCAGGATGGGGCATCCACCTCAGAACATCGGGCTGGGTCGTGACGTACCAGCCGATAAAGCCCGAGAGGCGATTCGTCTGGCCATTAAGTACAATCTTGGCGTCGGTATCTTATTGCCTGAACGATTGTTTCCTCCTCGGTTCATTACAATCGCGTCGTCCAATTATGACGACACCGTTGAATATCACATCACGCAGGACACGTTATCCAAACTTCAAGATTCTGCATTGAGTACGGAGGCGTTTCACCGACTCTATCGGGACCTCACGTCAGCTGTCATCGATCCGAAAGGGCGTTACTGATACGCCGAATGTCTAGTGCTTTCCAGTGAAGGCGTTGGGGGTACTGAGCGACCATCACCCTGTACGTGGACAGAGAACCCAGTATGGTCAGTCGGCAGCGATCGTTCCGAATATCCGTCACCGTCATTCCATTGAAATCGACACAACTCTGTTGTTGGAGCGAGGTCTATCGGTCAGCTTTCCGTGTGAATCATGAAATATAGTGAAATGACGGTAGTCGATGATCGGTGGGCAGCGTCGCTTGACTCAATGCTCGTTGAAGCAGGGGGAAAGAATCTATGAAAATTGCGGTTCTTGGCGCGTCGGCTGGGATAGGACTCCACTGCGTGCAGCTTGCACTGCAGAAGGGCCATGAGGTCGTGACCCTCTCACGTCGGGTCGTGCCGCTTCCAGATCAAGCCAAACTGATACAGGTCCGGGGGAGTGCGACGAACGCGAGCGCCGTGAGAACGGCAGTGGAGGGGGCCGAGCGTGTGTTGGTGACGCTTGGTGTGAAGAGCCCTCTGCCGACCACAGTGTTCTCAGACTCTGCTCGTACCTTGCTTCAAGTTCTGAAAGAGCTTGGTTCCTCGCCGACCCTCATTGTCCTCACTGGTTTTGGAGCCGGCGATAGCAGCAGCTACAATTCATTTCCTATGAGGCTTCTCTTTTCGCTGGTGCTCAAGCAGGTCTATGTGGACAAAGGGGTACAGGAGCAGCTGATTGCTGCCGGAGATCCTCGGTGGGAAATTGTGCGGCCAGGCCGGTTAACCAACGACAGCATGACTGGCCGTTATCGTGTTCTCGATGAGCTAGTGGAAGGCATGAAGGTGGGAGCCATTTCTCGTGCTGATGTGGCGCATTTTATGGTAACTCAGGCGGAGCAGCCGACATATCTCGGCAAGTACCCAGCATTGACCTACTGATAGGAATCTTGAAAGGGAAGGTTTCAGTAGGGAAGCCGTGAACGAGGCCTGCCCAACATTCATTATGGCGGTTTGTCACCCTTCGGCAAGCTCAGGGGCCAGAGCACTGCCGAGGGATGAGTAGCTATCTCGTTCCGGACTAAGACGCTTCACGCCTGACTGTTCGACCCTTCTCGTTTCGGAACGGTTCGTCCTTCTTCAAGATCTTGCAGGTCAGACCAGGCGGTAATATCAGTGCGGGATGAGTCGACGGCGGCGAGGTATTTCTTGAATTTCGCCGCACTCTCCGGAGAGCTTGGTCCCCGTGCCAGTAACCGCTGGTTCCAGCCTTCTAATTCTACCGGCTGATGTGGTTGTGCGTTCCGCTGAAACCATGCCAGGACCCCTTCATCAGTGTCATTGGCTTTCACGGCAGCCGTAAACTGGTCGCTGGTGAGCCTGGCGAACTCCAATAGCCGTTCATCCATTGGGCAGGGATAGATATACTCACCTTCCGTTCCGGCCAGGACTGCTCGGCACTTGTCGATCATACGCGCAAGATGGGCATACCCCATCAGTGTGCATTTCATGCTGCGGGGGAACTCTTTTCGCAAATCCATCGTTACAGCACAGTGTGGTTGGTGAAGGTCAGCTGTTTGACCACAACCTGGTTGCCCTCATAGGTGATGATCCGCCTGGTGGCCGGTAGGTCGCAGGCGCCGATACGGATATGGGTATCGGTGAAGCTCTCGACATTGGTCAGCGTGCCGTCTGTCGGTGAATAGTAATAGACCGTGTACTTTGTCGTGAGGTTCTTCTGATCTTTCGTCACGGCACTCTCTTCTACATTGATGGTAAAGGCGAACGGATTCATACCGGGGTGGGCCATCTTGCGGTTGATTTGGGTAATACGATTGTCCTTAAGCCGGTAGTAGGAATTGGAGCCATGGATCGTGAGTTTGACCCCCAAAGGATGCCCATCCTCTTCCATTGTCAGGGTGTACTTGCCGTCTGATTCATCGAAGCTCCGCGGGCCACGATGGACCGCAATCATTCCCAGTTGTTCTTGTGCCCATTTTTGCATGTCGCCATCAGTGAGCTGGACAGATACTTCACGAGGGCTTTTCACCAAGACGGAACCAGCGGTTTCTTTTCCGTTCACATTCACCGTGAGGTCGGCGGTAAATCCTTGGAAGCCCTGGGGCCATCGAGCGGTGGCCTCGAAGGCACGGCGAAGCAGGTCTCGAGCCTGCGGGTCATCCGCGACAGTTGGTGGAGTATGCTGATGTTCCATATCCAAGCTCCTCTCCGAATGGGTGTCAGAATTGTGTAGACTTGTTATACCGGTTGGTGGAGGTCCTCCTCAAGGGGCTTGTTTCTGTCACAGAGATCTTCTTTGAGATTCACAAGAAACCTTCTATTCTGATATACTCCCTTAATTTCCTTGGGCTTGGGTGTTCAATCGTCGAGAGCCTTACCGGCTGGGGGCTGTGGACTAGAGAGGATGGGCATGGAACGACGAGCTGCTTCGCATACCGAAGAAGAAGAGATGAACCAGCGTCGAAAGCTGCTCAGTGCGGCGAGACGCGGCGATACGAAAGCCATCAGCAAACTATTTGAATTGTATCAAGTGCGTGTGCTCAGCGGAGATCAGCTGGCGAAAGTCAACCGCACATCCACCTATATGGCACCGGTGAAATCTTCGTCCGGGAGTAAGTCAAAGGCTGCTGAGAAAGCCGGCAAGATGGAGCAGGCAAGGGGAGGCAAGAAATCACCGAAGCCGACGGCGAAGGCGTCGTCCGAGAAGTCTTCTAGCACTGCAAAAACAGCTGCAAAGCCCAAGTCGAAATCGAAGTAGGTCGTTCGGAGCACTATTGGACAACAACCTTCAGCCCTCCCCCCGCAAGCTTGGCTGCAATATCGTCTGCCTGTTCGGTTGATCCGGTAAAGACGATGGCTTGCCCTTCGTGATCGATGCGATAGGCGAGTTCAAAGGCTTTTGCTGAGGTCATACTGGGAATGAAGCGGCAGAATAAGTCGATGACTTGCTTGTAGGTGTGGCAGTCGCAATTGTATACCACAACACGGGATTCCAATCCGCTTCCGGTGCCGGTATGAATCTCCTCTCCAATGTCGGGAATAGTTTCTGGTGTAGCTGGTGTTGGCATGCAGCGGGACTTGTCGCACGTACGAGGAAGCGCGGCTCTTTCTCAGTTTGGTGTTCGGATGACGTTCGAGATTGTCACACCTTGTCCATATCGATGACTTCCGTCGCTTCCCACAGATTTCTCGACTCGGCGTCCGCCAGATCCTTTTCACGATCCTCGTCTGTTTCAATCCCAAAGCTTTGAAGAGGTTGAGACGACACGGTTTCGATGGTCGTGGGGGTGGATATGGGAGCGCTCGCGACTTGGGAGCGGCGCCGTTTTTTTAATGGATCCATGTTGACCGGCATCGGGGTTCCTCACGACTCCATGGTAGTGTTCTCCAAACGTGATCAACTTGTCAATCGGTACGGGACTCCAGCTGACTAGAATTCGGACAGGTTGTGAGCGGCGTTTGGTCTAGCGGTAGGACCTCCGGTTCAAAACAGGCGTTCGGCTACCGAGTCTGCATACCGTCGCCCTAGCGGAGTTAACCAGAGCCGTTCGTGATCGACATTTAAGAACCCGCTTGCTATCAAGTGATCGACTTCAGTACCCCGTTCGGCACCCGTGAGCACGTGCAGCGGCACCCCGCGTAGCAAGCGTAAGCCGAATACGAGCGCATCACGGTTTTGCTCAGACTGTGAAAGGACGGTGCAATCGGACATGGGCAATCGGTTCTCATTCAAGTCGGTCACATATTGGTCAAGGTCCGCCACATTGCCAAACCTGGTCCCATTCACATACGATTGGGCGCTTGGACCAAGACCGAGATACTCGCCGCCGGTCCAATATAGGAGATTGTGACGACAGCGCCATGCCGGTTTGGCGTAGTTTGAGATCTCGTACTGGACAAACCCTGTCTCTGCAAGGATCTGTGCGGTTGAAGCCTCCATCTCCAGGTGAAGTTGGTCGTCGACCCCTGGAACTCGTTGTCGCGCGATGTCCTGCGCGAGTCTGGTTCCTTTCTCAATCGTCAAGGCATAACAGGAAACATGGGATGGGGCGAGAGGCAGAATCAACTCCAGGGTGCGTTGCCAATCTCGGAGCGATTGCTCGGGGAGTCCATACATGAGGTCTAGGTTGATATTGATGAATCCAGCGTCACGGGCTGCCTGAACGGCGGTGGCTGTATCCCGTACTTGTCCATGCCGCCCGATGGGGGCAAAGTCCTGTTCCTTCATGGATTCTGCTCCGAAGCTGATCCTTGTGAAGCCGGCCTCTGCCAAGATTGTGAGACCTTCACGGGTGACGGAAGAGGGGTGAGCCTCCACCGTAATCTCCACGGTTGGGCTGATCGGCCAGGTTGTTTGTATCAATTTCAGCAGCGCACCCAGTTGATGGGGTGGAAGAGCGGTCGGGGTTCCGCCACCAAAATAAATGCTCTGGAGCATGCGGCCTTGGAGCAGATTCCGCTGGTCCTGTAGCCGAATTTCATGCGTGAGGGCCGCGTAGAAGCTCGCCATCCGATCGACGTGAGCGATTTCAAGGTAGAAGGCGCAGAAATGACAACGACGCTGGCAGAAGGGGATGTGAACATAGAGGCCAATATCTGCGGCAGATGTCATCGTTCAAAGCTCAGCGGAACAGGTAGTGAGAAATCTTTGCTCACGACAATCTCGATCTCATCGCTCGGCGAGATGCCTCGGTTCCGAATATGGGACGACCAGCCTCGCTGTTGCCGGAGGGAGTCAAACACCGACTTGATGAGCTGGGGTTTCATCCGAGTTTCCCATTCCCTGATCCAATTGGATTCGTCTTCTTCTCCCTCATATTCATCCGGGAAGGAAGCCTCGAGCGTGATCCGAAGCCGAAAGGTTTTTTCTTCCTGATACATCCTGGCCCTCTCGTTGCGATTCTCTGGGGGCAACCGTATAATGTTTTGTATCACCAAGGAGTTGCTGCGCATGCCTATCTTCGAATATGTCTGTCGCGAATGCAATCACCGTTTTGAGTTGCTGATTCAGGGGGCAGCAGAAGCGGCGTGTCCTCAATGTAAGGCGACGAAACTCGAGAAACAATTCTCGGCGTTTGGTGTGGGAGCGACGGCCAATTGGGTCTCCTCCGGTACTCCGGGCGCTTGTGGCAATTGCGGCGATCCCCGTGGGCCAGGGGCCTGTTCGATGAACTAATCCGGCCATGGATATGATCGATGGACAGGCACTGAGCCGAGCGATCTCGACCATTTCGCAATCCGACCCTCTGATCAAGCTGCTTCAACAAGTACGAATGGGCCGTATGCAGGCCACGGATGCTGGTCTGCGTGCGATCACCGACGCATGGCTGGGCACCTATGAACAGGCACTGAGTATGGATGGTTTCACGCAATTGGACTTGCGGCGGCTCAATCCTATCCCGAGGCTTGCGGTACTCACGCAAGCCGGGGTGCTGTCCGATGAGCATCCTGGCCTGATCTCCTTGAAAGCCTGTTACGAGCGAGCGCTCAGCCGTGCCATTAGTGCGTAAGCTGCTGAGGTATCTCGCTTCGCTTCTGTTGTTCTGCACCTGTTTCCTCTTGTCGGTCGCCGTACGATCGGAGGATGACCCAGGTCCTCGTCCGTTGCGAACGAATTCCATTGCCGAGCTCGAGCAGCTTCTCCCCCCCGGGACACATCTCCTACTCAATCGAGGTGCCATGGAATCCTTTCTTGCTGCGTTGGAAGGGACTCCGCCTGATTGGGCCACGGTGTATGGCCGTGGTCATCATGACCCTGGTCACGACGAGCGGCTCTTCAATCTGAATCGTGAACGTGATGCGGCGCGTGAATGGAATCCCATATTGAAATGGCGGATTGCGTTTGTGTGGATCGGAGAGCTCTCGTCTTTCGATATCGACGCCCGGTCATATTCGGTCGCGGTTGGACCGGAGTTGACCCCAACGAGCTGGGGTATGATCAGATTCAAACCTGAAGAGTTTCCCAGCAATTTGCGAGTGAGGCCGGACAAGCACCTCGCTGATCGAATCGATCGGCGTCTTCTTCGCCATGAAGCGGTTCAGGTGTTCATCGTCATGGTTGGTATGCTCATCCCGACTGAGTCGATCATCTACGATTTCTCCCATGACGAGGAAGGCGTGGGGCTTATCATGCCGGTGGTGAGGGTTGAACAGGTCGAGGTCGTTCTTGTGCAGCCCTAAGCGCTACGGTTCATCAAGGCTGAGGCATCTGGGTTGAGGATTCACGGATGACCGATGTGAGATGCGAGCAGAGAGGATCGGTTACGATGCGTCTTTCGCACAGCGAAAGCCGATCCCGGTGGCGCGGTCGGTCGGCAAGGCGTAGTCACGGTCGGAGACGCGGATGTTTCGTGCCGGTTTGAGCCAAGATCCTCCTCGTACGACCTTGAGGAGTTGTCCCTGTGGGCCGTGAGGGTCGGAGAGTGGGGCGTTGAGATACGAGTAGGGCTCATACCAATCGTACACCCATTCTGCCGCGTTTCCGGTCATGTCGAGGACACCGTAGGGACTGGCCCCTTGAGGAAACGTTCCGATCGGGAGGGTCAACACTTCGCCGTTGAGTCCATGCTCATGCGACACACGTGCGCCCTCGCCGGCTACCCAGAAGGCCTTCCATGCTGCGCCGTCCTTGAATTCGATTGTGTGTTCGGCCCAATAACTCGCACTGTTGCTGTAGAAGATGTCCCAGTCCATGCCCCAGGGGTACCGGCGGCCGTCTGTACCCCTTGCGGCCTTCTCCCATTCCGCTTCGGTTGGGAGCCGTTTCTCTTGCCAGCGGCAGTAGGCCACGGCGTCATGCCAACTGATATTGACAACCGGATGTTGTTCGCTTCCGGAGAGGGGTGTTGCCTGATGCCACAGGTTAAATGAGGGGGTGATGTGGCTTGGCGGAGGATATCCGGTGCCGTCGATAAATTGTTTGTACTGGGTATTGGTGACTTCGTAGCGATCAATAGAAAAGGACGCGACATAGACTAAGCGTTGCGGTCGTTCGTCATCATAGCTCAGGCCGTCCTCCGGGCTGCCCATGAGAAACTCTCCGGCTGGAATCAACACCATGTCGGGGGGGACCCCCGTCTCGCCCATTGATGCGTGACCGGTGAACGTGAGGACGAGCATGCAGCAGGCGAACCGTCGGACGGTCATCAAGGCTTGGTGATCCCGCAGGATTTGGCGACAGCATCACGATACTTCAGCCAAAGGGTGAGGCTCTTGCGAAGGCAAGTCAGGACCGATTCTCTGATTGCCGGTGGCGTGTAATTGACGACCATGTGGTAGGCGTCGTGACGATGTCCGGCTTCGACAAGCTGGTGTGCACGGATCAGATCCATCCGGCTCGGGTGGATCCCATGATAGCGGACAAGGGGATGGACGTTGATGAGGGACTCGATGTCTTTCGCGCGTTTCCGTCTTGAGGGAGCAGTGAGCTCTGTGCGGTCCTTGACGCTTCCTTCCACGAAAATCGTGAACGTGGCCGCGCCCAGGACCCACTCGCGGTGATGGGACATACGGTCAAGCCAGGCTCGGTAGGTGCGGGCCTCAGGAAGAAGATGAAAACGCTCAAAACTGCTGCGGCTGAATCGGAGCCCTTCCATCATCGTCAAGAAGAGTTCTGGATGAGACGTTCCCAGCGAAAGACCTCCGGTTTCCTCCTCGTAGATATTTTCAGCCAACATGTGACGTGCGGAAGTGGGTGGATTTTTCCCGAGAATTCTGGCTAAGAAGATAGGGAAGTCACGAACGTAGACGCCGTATTCTTGTTGAAAGTGAAGCTTCAGTTGGGCATGGGTGAGTCGTCCGGACGCAAAATGATCCCAGGCCCAATGATGCTTGTTGTCCATGAGTTGGAGCAGCGATTCAAGAAACGCCGATTTCGTCATGTAAACCGACATGATGCCTTGCCTCTTTGAGGTGGTGTCGCTACAATTCGGAACCCAGAGGAATAGAGATGAAAGCCATTACCATCCAGAATCCTGATGAGATCCTGACGCTCTTGGCCGATGTGAGTCTTCGGGGAACAGGGTTTACGACCGACTCGTTGCTCGACTATGTCTTAGAGGAAGGATTCACTGAGCCTATCTTCCTCAATGCCAGCGGCGAGGATCCCACCGCATTTTTTCAGGGCCAGCCGAATGCCTGGGCGATCTACCAGGTTCGGGAATGGAAACGCGTCCTCACGATTTCAGGCGGCCCCGGTCAAGAGCGGCGTGCCCGTATTACGGAAACGCCGTAAAGTCTGGTGTAAGTGTAAAACGGGGATGAGGAAAGTGCAATCGATGAGTAGGTTTTGGAGGTGAGCACGCTATCAAGGGAGCGATGATGAGGATGATCCATCTCATGAATGCGCAAGACGTTGGAGAGCTCGCCATGATCAAGAGCTTGCTGGACGGCAATCGTATCGCCTATGTCGTTCATGGCGAACATGTCAGTAGTCTCTATCCCGGAATGCCGTTCGTTGGGAGCCGGGTGATGGTTGATGCCGCTGATCATGCCCGTGCGGAGGTGCTTCTTGGGCGGCTTCGGCTTTCGATCCGAGAAACATCATCTTGAAAAAGAAGATGATGGAAGGATTCTCTCAGTAGGGCTGGTTTTGGGAATGATGTTCGAAAAGGTTATCCAACATAGCCACAGGCTTATACTTCGTGTGGAATCTCGCCTACCAATGACGCTTCATGCATAAGTACGATACGAACATACAACTGCCGGACTCTGCTTAGGGCTGGATTTTCGGGTGCGGCTTGTCCGTGGGGAAGTCACGGGCTTGACGTTCACGAGATCCTTCGTACCATCCCCCCTTCAGGACGCCCTCCTCGAAATAGAGGTAGCGGTGGCGGACAACCGCAGTACTTTCCCAATCTTCGAAGATCCATTCCTCTTGCCGTATTCCATCCTTCGTGAAGGTCGTATTGATCGTCTGCGGGCCGCCCCAGGCTTGTAACACCTGATCCTTGCTCATTCCCACCATGACGCGATGTTGTTCGATGTGCTTACGAAAATCTGGATCGCCGAGTTGCACGATCATCGGCCACACCACCGCCATGAGGACAAAGAGAACAAGCCCCGTGTAAATAATGATTCGCACAGGGCGACGGCGAATGAAGGTAGGTTCATTCGTGTCGGACTTGAGGGACATCGGTTGAGAATCAGCAGCCATAGCGTGATAGAAAGTTGGAGATGCTAACAGCGCACTCACTCCCGAGTCAAGGAAGTGACGGTAATGTATAGTGAAATCAATAGGATAAAAGGTTGGCTATACTTAATTGCAGAGAGGGTCTGGGATGTCCTGACAGGTTTCAAGGCAAGCCTATCACGGTCACTGTTAAGGGTGGGTAGATACATGATGGTCAAACGGTACTGTTGGATGTTGTTCATGTGGCTCTGTGTTGTACAGGGGCAGGGGTTTTCTGTCGAGGCCTGGGCGGCAACGATGTATTCGTATGTTGATGATCAAGGGAACCTGGTCTACACGGATACTCTGGAAACCATTCCTCAAAAGTATCGCGCAAAGGTGAAAGCACATGAACAGTCTGATCCGGTCACAAAGCCCCCTTCAACGTTGCAGTCGGTACAAGAGAAAGTCAAAGCACAAGCCAAGAACCTCGGCTGGGAGATGCCATCCGGTCATCTGGATGTAGCGGGGCTGGCTCCGGAGCAGTCGAAGATTCTGACTCAAGCCGGCATCGCAGCGGTGGTCCTGTTGCTCATCATCTTCTTGAGTAAAAACAGCCCGATGGTACGGCTATTGGCTCTGGGCCTATTGATCGTGCTGGGGATTGGTACACCCGTTCTCATGTACACCAGTGACGGCGGTCCAATGGATCGCATGAAAGAGAAAGCGGTCGCTGCAGGACAAACTCAGCAGAATCGACTCCAGCCCTCGCCGTAGCCCTCCCTATTTGGAAGCGTTTCTACGACAACCGCTGATACGCCACTGCGACACTACCCGTCACTCGTCGTTCGTGAAACGTCTCTCGTTTCGGAATGCGAGCGCTTCACGCTATCACGAGATAGGCTTCACACGCGTGAAAGCAACGCGAGAATGCCGCTGGCAGACTGTGACCGACTACTCCGCATAGTGGGGAACCGGAATGGTCTTCAATGATCGCTGTGAAGGCACCGGTTGCTTGTCGAACTGAGCAGAAAACGGGTTGAGGGTCGGTTCATGCGTGTGTCGTAACCGCCTGGTGATGAACTCCACGCTCTGTGCTCCGATCTCGACACGGTCGATCAGCGCTTCCTTCGTCAGACGGTCGGGAAGACCTTGCAGGGAGAAGAGTTGGAAGCAGAGGGTCCAATTGAGCTGATCCTTGCCCGGTTCCTTGACGATGAAGCGGGCGTCTGATGACGCAGATCCCTGAAACAGCAGCACCCAAATATTGGATCGAAAGGTGGGACTCGCTGGTTCTGCTGAGGGGTGGAATTCAGGAATCAGGAAGGGGAGGCGGGTGATGGGTACAGGGTGAGGAAATTCGATATCCACCAGTCGTACAATGAGCGGTCGATTGTCATCGTGATCATTCGGATCGACTGCATAGCTGAATGAATAGTGGATTTCGATCCCTTCACGGGTAAAGGTATACACGTCCTCACCATTTTCCGGAGAGACCAGCTTGCTGAAGTAGGTGGCCCAGTCGGTGATGGGATAATAGGTGAAGACCCTGAGCGCAGACTTGCGATCACGTACCGCCTGCGGCCTACCGAGTTTTTCGTGCAGTTCTTTCTGTGAGAGTCCGAGGAAGCCGTCTTCGAAGTAGGGAGTTGCCGCCGTTGTTGCGGGGAGAGCGGCGAGCACGAGGATACAGAGGACAAGGGAAAGCCTGGTGGGGCGGAGAATGATCGCGACGTGCATCACGCGCATCGTAGCGAGGCATCCAAATTCCTGTCAAGAAAATGACCGGCTGCTTGCCGCGTCGGAAGGCCTTCCAGTATGATCGCCATGAGCCAGTCAACAACCATCCGGTCTTGAGAAAAGGTGAACATGTCAAGACAACAGAATGGGCCCATCGCGGATATGCTGAACGAGCGGATCTTGATCCTTGATGGCGCGATGGGGACGATGATTCAGCAGCGGAAACTGAATGAGGCGGCCTTTCGGGGCGAACGTTTCAAGGATTGGAAAAAGGATCTCAAAGGGCATAACGATTTGCTGAATCTCACACAGCCGGCTGTCATTGAAGACATTCATCGTCAGTATTTGGAGGCTGGTGCGGACATCATTGAGACGAACACGTTCAATTCTCAAGCGATTTCGCTGGCGGATTATGGAATGGACCGGCTCGGCTACGAGTTGTCCAAAGCCGGCGCCGACTGTGCGAGACGAGCCGTCGTTGCTGTGGAACAGGCACAGCCGGGACGGCGCTGTTTCGTTGCCGGGGCGATTGGCCCGACGACCAAGACGTCGTCGATCTCTACCGATGTGAATAACCCTGCCGCTCGGGGGACGACGTATGAAGAACTGATGGCTGCGTATGGCGAACAGGTTCGTGGACTGCTTGATGGGGGAGTAGATCTTCTATTAGTCGAAACT
Organism: Nitrospira sp.; assembly: GCA_019636915.1. Taxonomy (GTDB): domain Bacteria; phylum Nitrospirota; class Nitrospiria; order Nitrospirales; family Nitrospiraceae; genus Nitrospira_D. The sequence continues at coordinate 14,027 of JAHBWQ010000074.1, forward strand.
ATTTTCGATACATTAAATGCCAAGGCTGCATTCTTCGCGATTCAAGAGGCATTTGCCTCAGGGGCACGACGGGTCCCGATCATGGCGTCGGTGACATTCATCCAAGCCGGCAGCAACCGGGGAGTAACTGGACAGACGGTCGAGGCATTTTGGAATTCGATTTCCCATGTGCCGCTCTTGAGTGTGGGGATGAATTGTGCGTTGGGGCCGAAAGAGATGCGCCCTCTCATCGAAGACTTGTCGCACATCGCGCCGATTTACATTAGCGCCCATCCCAACGCCGGCTTGCCGAATCCCTTGTTGCCAACCGGGTTTCCTGAGACACCGGAAACCTTGGCCCCTCAGTTGCGAGACTGGGCGAACAATGGATGGCTGAATATCGTCGGGGGCTGCTGCGGCACGACACCGGCCCACATTCAGCGTATTGCCGAAACTGTACGTGGTGTAAAGCCGCATGTGCCATCAACGATTGAGCCATACACGCGCTTGAGTGGACTGGAAGCCGTCACGATCAGGCCTGACTCGAACTTCGTCAATATCGGTGAGCGCACAAATGTGACCGGCTCTCCGGCTTTCTCGAAACTGATTCTGGCCGGTGATTATGAGGCGGCTCTAGCCGTAGCGCGGCAGCAAGTGGAAGGCGGCGCTCAGATCATCGACGTCAACATGGACGAGGGTATGCTCGATTCCAAGGCTGCCATGGAAAAGTTCTTGCGCCTGGTGGCCTCTGAGCCGGATATCTGCAAAGTGCCGATCATGGTCGACAGCTCCAAATGGGAGGTGTTGGAAACCGGCTTGAAGAACATCCAAGGCAAGGCAGTGGTGAACAGTGTCAGTTTGAAAGAGGGCGAACAGAAATTCATCGATCAGGCGACGGTGATTCGCCGTTACGGCGCGGCAGTCGTGGTGATGGCCTTTGACGAGAGGGGGCAGGCCGACAGGCTGGAACGGAAGCAGGAAATTTGTGCACGTTCATACAAGATTCTCACTGAACGAGTGGGGTTTCCTCCGCAAGACATCATCTTTGATCCGAACGTCTTGACCGTCGCGACGGGGATCGAAGAACACAACAACTACGCCGTCGATTTCATCGAGGCAACACGCTGGATCAAACAGAACCTGCCTGGTGCGAAGGTCAGTGGGGGGATCAGTAACATCTCCTTTTCGTTCCGCGGCAACAACGTCGTTCGTGAAGCCATGCACGCGGCATTTCTCTACCATGCCATTCAGGCTGGGTTGGATATGGGCATCGTCAATGCCGGCCAATTGGCCGTGTATGAGGAGATTCCCAAAGAGCTGCTCGAGCTGGTCGAAGACGTGTTGTTGAATCGTCGTCCGGATGCGACCGAGCGGCTGGTGACGTTTGCCGAGACGGTCAAGGCGAAAGGAAAAGCGGCGGCCAAGGACGACGAGTGGCGTAAGGGGACGGTTGAAGAGCGGCTCTCCCATGCTTTGGTCAAGGGGATCACGGAGTATATTGACCAAGATACAGAGGAGGCGCGTCAGAAGTACGCCAAGCCGATCGAGGTGATCGAAGGCCCGTTGATGGCCGGCATGAATGTGGTCGGCGATCTATTCGGGTCGGGCAAGATGTTCCTGCCGCAAGTCGTGAAGAGCGCGCGTGTGATGAAAAAAGCGGTGGCCTATCTCATGCCGTTTATGGAGGAAGAGAAAAAGCGATCGGGTAACTTTCAGTCGCAGGGGAAAGTGCTGCTGGCGACGGTCAAGGGCGATGTGCATGACATCGGTAAAAACATCGTTGGTGTCGTGTTGGGTTGTAACAACTATGACGTGATTGACCTCGGTGTGATGGTGTCCTGTGAGAAGATTCTTGCCGCTGCTCGAGAGAACAAAGCCGATATTATTGGCCTGAGCGGGCTCATCACGCCCTCGCTCGATGAGATGGTTCACGTGGCCAAAGAAATGACACGTGAAGGGTTCGAGGTGCCGCTCTTGATCGGTGGTGCGACAACCAGCAAGGCCCATACGGCGGTCAAGATCGCGCCTTCCTATGGTCCAGGCGTTGTCCATGTATTGGATGCTTCTCGTGCAGTGGGTGTCGTGGGAAGCCTGGTGAGTCACACGCAGCGGGAAGGGTTCGTGAAACAAGTGAGAGACGACTACGAGCGGATGAGGCAGTCGCACCAGGATCGTGGGGCTAAACTACTCCTTTCGATTACCCAGGCTCGTACCAATCGGTTCATTTCCGACTGGGACAGGATCGATATTCCAGCACCGGTTGCAATGGGGGTTCGAACGATTGAGGACCAGTCGCTGGTCGAGCTGATGCCCTATATCGACTGGTCGCCCTTCTTCCACACCTGGGAATTGAAGGGGCGCTATCCGACGATTTTCGAGGATCCGACCGTTGGGCCAAAAGCCAAAGAGCTCTTCGACGATGCGCGACGGCTCCTCGATGAGATTGTCAAGAAACGACAGCTCACAGCCAAGGGAGCGTATGGCTTCTTTGCTGCCGCGTCAGTCGGGGATGATGTCGAATTATATGCGGATGCCTCGCGGAAGACCGTGCTCACGACGATCCATCACCTGCGACAGCAATCAGAGAAGCCAACGGGACAACCGAATCTCTCATTGGCCGATTATGTGGCGCCAAAAGGTTCAGGTCGGCAGGACTATGTTGGGGCCTTCGCCGTGACGGCTGGTATCGGGCTGGAAGATCTCTGTAAGCAGTTCGATCGGGATCATGACGACTACAACTCCATCATGGCTAAAGCTCTCGCGGACCGGTTGGCTGAAGCGTTTGCCGAATTTCTCCATAAGCGGGTCAGAGAAGAGTGGGGATATGGAAAGAAAGAGCAATTGACGAATGAGGAGTTGATCCGCGAAAAATACCGTGGGATCCGTCCGGCGCCAGGCTATCCGGCTTGCCCGGACCATACGGAAAAGCGGTTGTTGTTCGACCTCTTGTCCGTGGAGAAGAATGCCGGCATCACGTTGACCGAAAGCTTTGCGATGTTACCGGCGGCTTCGGTTAGCGGATTTTACTTCGCCCACCCGGACGCAAAATACTTCGCTGTGGGAAAGATTGGGAAGGATCAAGTCGAAGACTATGCCCGCCGCAAGGGAATGGATGTCAGGATCGTCGAACGCTGGCTCTCACCGAATCTGAACTACGAGCCAGAGTAAATGACAGTACGGCGATTTGGCGCTTGCCTTGGTTGTAACGAGCAGGTACACTTACCCCAGACGCTGAGGATCAGACAATGAGGCATGTTTCGGCTCATTATGATGGGGAAAAAGTGGTTCTTGATGAACCTGTGTCGTTATCTATGGATATGCCCCTCGAGGTCGTCATTCCTGATTCTACCCAAGATCTAAAGGTTCTTCGTTCAGATACCATACTTGCCTCACTGCCAAGTTTGAAACGAATTTGGGACAATCCTCGCGATGCCGAGTACGACAAGTTATGACCGGGGTGATATCGTCCTGGCCAACTTGCCATTCTCCGATCTGTCTGGGATCAAGAGGCGGCCTGCGGTAGTCGTCAGTGCACCTCATCCATCAGTCGATTTCTTCCTCCTCCCGCTCACATCTCAACAGGACCATCTCCAACCAGGTGAGTTCACGCTATCCGATTGGCAGGGCGCCGGACTACTGTATCCCAGTGTTGTGAAGCGCGGCCTGATTACTCTGGATCAGTCCTGTATCAGTCGTCGGCTTGGGTGCCTCTCTCCCAAAGACAAGGTCACGCTGGATGCTACGTTGCGTGGGTGGCTGGGTCTTTAGAGAATTAGCTCCTGGAGGGTTGAGCCTGCACAATCGGCGATAGCTCAGTTTGGGGTGCTTCCAGTGCAAGCACCCCAAACTCTACCTTACCTCGAAACTTCCGCAGACGCCCGTAGGCACCGCCTGCAGCGACCAATTCTAATCCTCTTCATACTGTTGGAGTGACACCTTGACCACTGGCCGTGAGCCATACGAATTCGAGTGTGATGTTTCATGTTTCAAGCTGTTCAGCAATACGAAACCTGAAACACGAAATCATTGACTGAAACGCTTCACGAGCAACGGATATTGTCGCGACGACGTATTAGCGGCTGGAGGAGAATCGCTTATGA
>JAHBWQ010000075.1 GCA_019636915.1 Nitrospira sp.
TGGAGTTGGCCGGGAAGATATTCTTCACTTGAGTGACGACGCGCTGCTGGCAACTGTGAGGCAGGAACTCGCCACGTTATGCGGGATCACGGCGGAACCGAGTTATACCGAGGTGAATCGGTGGTGGAAAGCCATGCCTCAATACACGATTGGCCATCTGGATCGGTTGGTACAACTGGATGCTGCTCTCAGCCGTTATCCTGGACTTGTGCTGACGGGAGCCGCGTATCGCGGGGTTGGCATCCCGGACTGCATCAGGGATGGGGCGTTGGCAGCTGAACAGGTACTTCAGACCCTTCTTGGCAAGGGCCATCATGACCGTGAGGGGCTTGCGACTCACCAACGATAGTTCACGTATACATCCACCTTCGCGTCAGCGGGAATTCTGTCGGGCCGTCGGCCTCCTGTCGACTTGCGAGCACCTGATAGATATTCATCCAGCCTTGTTGAAATCCTAGGGAAACGCCGGCCAGATAGGCCCGCCAGATGCGGAGCGTCTTTTCCCCGACCAGTCGGCGCGCCGAGTCGAGTTGCGTCTCCAAGCGACGTGACCAGATGGCGAGTGTGCGTGCATAGTGCGGACGTAGGCTTTCGACATCGTAGATCTCAAAGCGCTGTGCCGCCATCTCCCGGATGACCACGTGGAGGTGTAACAGCTCATTATTCGGGAAGACATACTTGTCGATAAAATCGTTCACACCTGACCCCATAGGGCGTCCCTCGATGTCAGACGACGTGAAGCCGTGATTCAGGAATAAGCCGCGATCGCGTAGCAGGTGGCGTACGGCACTGAAATAGGCCTGAAAATTATTGAGCCCGACATGCTCGAACATGCCGACACTTGCCACCTTGTCGAACGAAGCCTCACCGAAACGAGACACAGCATCGCGATAATCTAGAAGGAGAACGTCGATACGCCTTTCAAGCCCAGCCTGTCTAACCCGTTCCTTCGCGAGTACGAATTGATTGTTCGACAACGTGACGCCTGTCGCCTGCACGCCATAATGCTGTGCGGCGTACAGAATCAGCCCACCCCAACCGCAGCCGATATCCAAAAACCGTTCGCCCGGTTGCAGGCGAAGCTTCCGGCAGATGTGATCGAGCTTGGCTTGTTGCGCCTCATCAATCGTTTCCTTGCCGGTCTCAAAGTAGGCGCAGGAGTACACCATGCGTTCATCAAGCCAGAGTCGGTAGAACTCATTGCCGACATCATAGTGATGCTTGATGTCCGCAAGGTCCTGATCAGGCGTATGGTTGGACCAGACTGGGGTGATGCGGGACTTCATCGGAGACTCACCGGCTTCGGCCAGTCGTTCAGCACTGGCGATCACGGTCATAATATCGCCGTCGATGTCAATGCGACCATCGACGAACGCTTCACCGAGTGATCCCAGTGTGGGGTGGGTCAGCTCCGGCAAGAAGTTGGGATCGCGAATCTCCATGATGACGCGGGGTTTCTGGCCGAAATTGAGATGAGAGCCATCTGGGAGTATGAGTTCCAATGGTTGCCCCCCGTTGGCACGAACCTTTTCTGCCAGCCGATGAATGCCGTGATTCAGGGCTCTGCTCATAATTTTGTTGGTCATCCGGGAGAGTAATTTGCTCTGAGACATGGTGACCTCCTGTGAGTGCTGATGGAGGTATTCTTGAAGGGGATGCTGGTGAGACCAGTGGCCCTATGATGCACTGGGAATAGGTCCGCTTGTCAAACAGTAAGCGAAGAGCGTGCCCACACAGTTTCAAGATTACTCAAGTAGATAGGAGCGTCGAATAGTGGGATGCGCGGAAGCTTTGGGGAAAAAGGCCTCACCCCAATGGCCAAGGACTGAGGAATGCTGCACCAGCAAAATGAATCAAATGGGGAGAGGTCTATGGGAGGACGATGGCCTGTTCAGGATAGCCCAGTTCTTTGAGGGAAACTTCCAAAGAATCAACCATCGGTGGGGGACCGCAGAGGAAGATGCAGGTGTCGGAGGCAGGAGGGGGAAGGTGCTGGCGGAGAAGGTCAGGGGTGATGCGGCCTGTACTGCCGGACCATCCAGGAGGTGGCTGTTCCAAGACATGATGGCTGTGAAAGTTCGGATAGTTTTGGAGGGCTCGCTCCCATTCTTGTCGGAAGATGATATCTGACTCTGTCTTATTGGCGAAGATCAGGAATAGTTCTGCGTCGAGCTTATTGGTCAATATCCACCGGATGATGGAGATCATCGGTGTGATTCCGGTTCCACCAGCCACGAATCCGACATGCTTCGCCATTCCATCAACCCAATGACCACCGGTGTTCGGCCCGCTCATCAAGACCGTATCGCCGATCTTCTGATCGTGGAGATACTTTGAGACGGAGCCGGTGTCGTACCGCTTGACCGTGAGCTCGAAGAAACCAGTCGTGCCGGTCAGCGACGATGGGGTGTATGGCCGTTTGACCTGCTTGCCGTTGATCACGGCATGGACATAAAGAAAATCACCTGGCAGCATGTCCAAGGTAGCATCGGACGGAAGTTCGAATCGAAACGTCTTCGTGTCGTGCGTATCCTGCTCGATCTGGATCACCTTGTACGGAGCTGCTGTTTTGGTCTTGATGCGGCTGACGGTGCTCATGGTAGTGCATTCTATAGAGATCACATCTGCTGGTGCAATGGAGGAATTCCCGCCTTTCGTTGTTCTCTATTCACCATTTGATAATTGTTTCTACTCACGGTACCCTCCCAGAAAACCTAGTGGAATGTCTCATGAATGCGTTGACATTGACCGTTCGCCCTGAGTTTGTCGAAGGGCAAGTGTTTTTAACTGGTTCCGTTCATGCGGTTCGGACAGACTCACCGCAGGGCTCTATAGACCTGTCCTGAGTCCATCGAAGGACTTACCACGGACGGAAGACTAGGGAATTTATGGGACACTGCACGAGTGTCCCTTTTGGTGTTTTGCTCGATCCTCCATGTCTTCAGAGGCGCGCGATCTCATTTTTTTCAGCTATAGCCACCAAGACAAAGCCTGGCTGGAAAAGCTCTTTATTTTTCCCAAGCCGTATCAGCGCAAAAGTCAATTAACAGTCTGGGCCGATCCTTACATTCAGATCGGAGATGTCTGGAAGCGAGAAATTGATAAGGCTTTGCCACGAGCTAAGGTCGGGTTGCTGCTCGTCAGTCCTCACTTTCTCGCATCAGACTTCATCATGGACCAGGAGGTTCCGCCACTTGAGAAGGCCACAGAAGATGGCCATGCCCGCCTCTTTTGCGTGCCGGTGAGTTCCAGCGCGGTGGCACCCACAGGGTTGGACAAGTATCAGTGGGCTCGTCCGCCGCATGATGCATTAGATCTATTACCGGAGCCACAACAGCATGCGGCTCTGGTGACCATCACCAAGCAGTTGGCCGAGATGTTTCATGGGTTCAGGCTGGGACCGGAGAAGATGGCTGTAGATCCCGCCGTGAATGTTTCAGTACAGGATGTCCCTTCCGTTCCATGGAACCAGCCTCCTGTAGGCAATCGCCTCGTGCAAGTTATTCAGGGGACTTTGGAGCCACAGGGTGCTCGCGGCCTGCTCTATGGCGTACCGTCTCAGCGGCCCCATTTCCAAGATCGACCGGATGAATTGAAGCGGCTGAAGACATCTCTGTTGCAAGAGTCCCATGGGGCAATTGGACTCACAGGGGAAACCACCAAGCTGGGGGTCCATGGCCAGGGTGGAATCGGGAAAACAGTCTTGGCCATTGTATTGGCCAATGATGAAGAGGTGCAGCGAGTGTTTCCGGATGGCATCTACTGGCTCACACTTGGGCAGGAACCGGACCTCATCGCGTGCCAAGTTGAGTGGCTGAAAGCGCTGGGCGAACAGGCTCCGGTAGTTGCTACTGTGAGTCAGGGCAAGCAACAACTCCAGCGCCACCTCGCCGCGAAAACCTGTCTCCTCGTTCTAGACGACGTGTGGCAGATCGAGCATGCCACCGCACTTGATGTTGTTGGACCAATGTCCCGTCTCGTCCTCACGACGAGGGATGCCACGATTCTCACGGCAGTTGGGGCCAAGGAAGAGCCAGTTGGGGTGTTGAGGGAACAAGCGGCCCTCCGTTTGTTAGCCGAATGGAGTGGAAAGGCGTCTGACGAGTTGCCGCCTCAAGCTTTACAGGTAGTACAGAGTTGTGATGGTGTGCCTTTGGCGATTGCGCTGGCAGGGGCTCAAATACATGAGGGGATGGAGTGGCCAACGTTCTTGCGGGCGCTCGACGAGGGAGATTTAGAATTTCTTGATCATCCCTACGGCAGCATCTTTAAGTCCATGAAGTTAAGCGTGCGGGCTCTTTCGGAGTCCGAGCGAGCGCGGTATCTGGAAATGGTCATTTTCCAGGAAGATGTCCATGTGCCGGATCAAGTCATCGAACGGCTTTGGAAAACCACCGGCGATGTGACGGCTTGCCAGACTCAAAAACTGTTGTCGAGATTTGCCAGGAAGAGTCTCTTGCTACGGAAAGAGGACCGCGATGTGTCCGGAATCAGTTTCCATGATCCACAGCACGACTTTTTGATATTGATGATCCCCGATGCCTTGTCCATCCACCAGCAGCTGTTGGAAAGTTATCGACATCTGGATCCACGCGAGACTAAGGAGTGGTCCTGGGCTAACCTACCCGAGGACGATCACTATGTCTGGAGATATCTCGCCTATCACCTGATTCAAGGCGGCAAGCGGGATGAATTGACAACGACGGCCAAGGATCTGCGATACCTTGGAAAGAAAATGTGGCGGCTGGGTGCGAATGCAGCCGAAATGGATCTTCAGTTTGCCATGGCTGGTAGCGAGAACGACTTGTCATTTGAGCGCTTGCAACGAGTGATCCAGCAATCAACCCATCTTCTAGCAAGACAGCCTTCTGTGGAGGGGCTGCTGACGACATTCTTGAGCCGTCTGCAGAGTGAGTCCACACTACAAAATGAAACTCAGCGATTGGAAACGTCGTTGGAGCTTCCTTACATCAAATCAGTCTGGCCGATGCCAGACAAGTCTGATCCAGCACTGGTGCGCACGTTGGGGGGCCACAGTGATTGGGTCACGAGTTGTGCGATCGATCCGACGGGTCAGTGGATTGTCTCGGGCTCGAGTGATGGGGCGGTCAAGATTTGGGATCACCGTATGGGGAGGTGTCTGCGCAGGTTAGAGGGCCACAGCGACGAGGTCACGAGTTGCGCGATTGATCCCACCGGCCAGTGGATTGTCTCAGGCTCGGCCGATCGCGGAATTCGTGTCTGGGATTTGGTAACAGGCAGATTGATGAGTCTGCTACGGGTTGACGGTGGGATATGGGGAGTTGCTTGGGTTCCCCGTACCAGCCAGTTTGTCGCAGTTGGTGTGCGGGGGATTTATGTGTTCGAATTGGTCCTGCGCCGGGACAACGTGAGTAGCTGAACTGGTGTCATCTGCGAAAACCCCGGTTCAGGGTGGTACGTGGTTGGAACGGGAGAAGCGGTTGCCACTTCCAACCGTCGATTTTCTTCAGTGCTGTTGTTTGCGGGGTTTTGCCGATTCAGCGGCGTGAATCCGTAGATTCGGAGACGGCCGAGCCGGTAGGGGAAGGTTTGCGAGGACAGGTTGGGCGGCTGTGATTTTCTGATCAACGACCCGGGTCAGCCAGCGCCGTGCCTAGCTGCTATCTTGTTCGACCCCGCGTCCGTTTCACACAACGATGCAAGCGATCGTGGTGATGGCCCGAGCGAGTGGATGACAGCAGCCTACGCCCGAGTTAGACTGAGTCTCAGAACACGGAGGTTGTATGAATACTAAACCATTTATTCCGATTCATACTGTAATCGTACTTGCCATCTTGCTCACTCCCCCTTCGATATATGCGATGTCAGGCATGGACATGCCACACAGCGGACACGGGGGAGGGACGACCTCACTCTCGAAGAGCATGGGGGAGCCCATCAACTCATCGGAAGCGGAGATCGAGATCACCTACAGCGCAGACGGCAAGACCGCCATCTTTGCCTCCGGACGCCAAGGGAGCATCCCGTCACCCGGGGTTCCCTACAACTTCGACATCTGGATGGCGCACAATGTGAACGGCGAGTGGCAAGCCCCGATTCATTTGGGGCCGAGTATTGACCCCACCGTGGGACCGAACATCAATACGTCCGCCTGGGAGCTGGAGCCGAGCCTCTCCGATGACGGCAATGTGATGTATTTCACACGATACCAACCTGGTAACCTTTCCACCGGCGACCTCTATGTGACCCAGAAAATCAACGGCGTCTGGCAACCGGCTAGAAACTGGAACGATGTCCCGGAACTCCCGCATATCAATACGCCCACCGGCGAGGAACACTGTCCGATCATTGCTTCCAGCAGCCTGATCTATTTCAACTATCAGCAGCCTGGAGTGACCCAAGACAGCGACATCTGGAAAGTCGAAAAGAAAGACGGGGTCTGGCAGAAGCCTGAGAGTCTGGGACCACGCCTCAATTCGCCCTACCGTGATCATATGCATTGGACCGGCCTATCAAAGGACGGGAAGAGCCTCATTATCACCAGTACGCGTCCGGATATGGGCTCGCGAGGCGGACATGATATGTGGATTTCCTATCAGAACCCCAAAGGGGAGTGGCAAGAGCCGTTGAACCTTGGCGATACCATCAACACCGCCGGTGAAGATATGTGTTGGACCTTTATGCCGGACGGCAAGACCTTTACGGGTGGTTCAGGCCCCCGTGATTCGTATAACCACGACTTGATGTGGGTTCGCAAAGACGATGTCCCGTTGCTGAAGAATTTTGATCCGATCGGGCCGCCGTCGAATTTGCTCGCCACCGGCAAAAAGAAATTCAGCGATGCAAAATAATCGTGGTGACGACGGCTTGATCGGTGAATCATGAGATCTACAGTTCAGGCAGCCCGATCGCTTCAGTTCTGTTGTTTGCGAGGCTTTGCCGATTCAGCGGCGTGAATCTGTAGATTAGGAGCGGGGCGAGCCGGTAGGGGAAGGTTCGCGAGAACAGGTTGGGCGGCTGTAATTTTCTGATCAACGGCACGAGCCAGCCATCGCCGCGCCTGGCTGATATCTTTTTCTACTCCGCGTCCATAGGCATACATCACGCCAAGGACATACATGGCTTGTCCATTTCCGGTCTCGGCGAGACGATGTAATCCGGGGAAGGCCTTTTTGTACCAACTCACGGATTCAGGGGCTTGGCGTCCTTCTTGCTGTGCGACACGACGTCCGAGGCGATACTGAGCGAAGGGGTCACCTTGCTCGGCGAGATGAGTATCACTCTCTAGATTCACGACAGGTTTTTCTGTTACCCGGCTTCCGGCTGGCTTCTCATGATTGGGGGGGCCAGCCTGTGGCTCTGTATGAACTTGGGTTGATTCAGCGTGAGCTGGTGGCGGTTGCTTGACCATAAATGAGGCTTGCGGGTGTTCCGGGTCTAGCTGAGGCACGCTTGGCAAAGGTGATGCCTCGACGGGAACTGTAACCTGTGAGACCTGCGTCAGGTTGACCTCGCTGGGACGAAGGTCTGTTTGCGTTGCAGCTGGTGTTGGAGCACAGTCATCAGGAGTCGCTTCCCTGCTCGGTTGACCGGACTCAGACCGGCAATCTGTCGGGGTATCAGAGGCAGGAGGTTTTGCCGTGAATGTTGACAGGAGCCAGAGTCCGGCAGCAATCAGGAGTCCTCCTCGTATGAGCCGGCGTCGCAAGATCGTCCGATCACTGGGCGGGACCAGGACTAGCCCGGGGTAGCCTTTTTTGACTGCGGTTGGACCAGACTGGGTGTTTTTTCTGCCGTCGTCTTGCTGATCAGAAAGCTGAAACATGCTTTCGATCTCCATGCCTTTGTTCGTTGTAATGAGATCCCATTCTTCGGAATCGTGCGTTCAGCGTCAGCGCCCCATAGATGGGCGCTTTGAATCCTTGTATAAAATAATAAAATAGCCTCTTGTCCAGGCCAAGTGCAAGCTCTTATAGTAGGCCTATGCCCTGTCTGATCCTCTTTATGTAAGAAGCCATGTGACGATGTCGGCCATTGAGAGCAGTCTCACAATCCTCAGTATGAGCGGCCCGTTTCGTGAGCCGAGAGAACAGGTCTTTTCCTACGATTACTCCGTTCAACGGTCGACCTGGCCGACGCCGCATGGGGTACGGGTCAAGATTTCTCTGCCGCATGAACTGGAGGTGTTCAAGGGCGGTCTCCTTGAGGGAGTGACCGGCTCACCCGGCCAGCAATTGATGATCAGTAATATGCTATCGAAGAAAATTGCCGACTGGAAGGTTCAGATTGCAGAAGCCGAAGGGTTCTTTCTTGAACGGCGCGATGTGATGCTCCCCCCGTTTGTAGGGCCGCTGGCCTATCTGTTTCCCAAGCTTGAGGAACGGTTTCACGTTGAACAAGCTACCATCCGAGAAGACGTCAAGCGACGCGTCGGTATCTAGCTGTTCCTCCCCCTCGCGTGCCTCTCGTCAAGTCATCAAAAAATTCTGCGGTATTGTTTGGAGTGAACGCCGGATTCGTCCGCAAATCCCAGCGACCCGTTGTCTGGGTTGCCGGTATCGTTCAGATCGATCCGGTAGTGGCCGCGGACTTGTTCCATCGCCACCTCGAATGGAACAGCGTTTGGGTAGAGTGTCCCGGGTGCATGGGCCCCTCGCTCAAGGGTACGGATCGTCTCTGCCTCCGCAAATTGCTTGTCCGAAAAGATCAGAATGTCAGCAATGGCATGGTCACCCAGTTTGTGGCCTGGTGTGGTTGCCGGGAGCTGTGTGCCGAGGGAGCCATCCAGGCGTGCTTCTTTCAAGCGTTTCAACAGCGCGACGATCTGGCTATCCGTGGCCTGTTGGGGCACGACCAAGCTTATCGTGTTCATATCGAGGATGGTCGTCTGGACTTTGAACATGACGGGCGCGGCCTCAGGATCTTCGATGACTGAGACATTCGGGCCTTCGGTTCCTGCCGCCTGTTTGTTTCGTGAACTTGGGACAATCAAGGCCACAAACAACCAGAGACCGATGAGGACGCCAAATACGACGACAAGCGGATGGGCACCGGCGCGTTTACCCTCCTCGTATGGCCCCTGGTCCTTATTCATGGAGTGCGATCCCCTGCCTGTGGTGTTGGTGTGGCTGGAGGGCTCTGTAACCGGCGTTTGGCTTCGGCCCACAGCTCGTCCATCTCAGCGAGTGTCATATCTGAAATTTTTCTGCCTGCCTTGGCCGCTTGTGCTTCAACCAGGTGAAACCGATCACTGAACCGATTGGTCGCTCGGCGCAGCGCGTCTTCAGGGTTTGTCCTAAGAAAGCGGGCCAAATTTACCAATGAAAAGAGTACATCACCGAATTCTGCCTCTATGTTCTCACGGGCGCTCTGGTGTTCGGTTTGCGAGGCAGCAGTGGCTTGTGCCAGCGCCACACGCAGTTCCCCGATTTCTTCCTGTATTTTTCCAAAGACCTGGTCAAGGCCTTCGTCATTGTGTGGCCAATCGAAACCCACACGGGCCGCTCGTGCTTGAATTTGATAGGCGCGCAGTAATGCCGGCAAGATTTTGGGGACTCCCTCAAGGGCCGATTGGGGCTTGCCATCGGCCGCTCGTTCTGCGCGCTTGATCTCCTCCCATTGGGTCAACACCTGCTCGCTGCTCGACACCCGTTCCTGCTCGCCGTTGAGCGTGAAGACATGCGGATGTCGCCGGATCAGCTTGGTGGCGAGCGTTTCCAGCACATCCTCGATGGAAAATGTTTTGGACTCAGCCGCAATCTGGCTGTGGAACAATACTTGAAGCAGCACGTCTCCGAGTTCTTCTTGAAGCTTTCGGGGATCCCGTTGATCGATGGTCTCCAGGACTTCGTAGGTTTCCTCAAGAAGGTAAGGTTTCAGTGACTCATGAGTCTGTTTGCGGTCCCATGGGCACCCCTGTTCCGCACGCAGGGTTGCCATCACCTCAACCACTTTGTCAAACCGTACCGACATGAAGATTCCGATGCTCCTCTGGACTGCTCCGAATTGTCGCCACTCTATACCGAGTGAGACCGTCTCTTCAATCTTGTTCATGGCTTGCGACGAGCTAGTTCCTATGGTAGGGTACCGACGAATTTCTTAACTCGGTGGGAGTAGGTCCTATGGCAGAAGAACAGGGATTTGTCATTCGGGATCGCAGAGCCAGTGGAGGCACAGAAGCTCCTCCTGTAGCGACTTCGACCGCCCATTCATCGGGATCGGTGGAAACGCCTCCACAGGAATTCTCCCAATCGGCCCCACTCCCTCCGGTGACCTTTTCGTCCTTCGTCATTTCCCTCGGTTCATCCTCGCTTATGCTGATGGGGGAACAGCTGGATCCTCAACAGCCGTCCATGCCTATGAACTTGCCGCAAGCCAAGGAAATCATCGATCTCTTATCCGTCTTGGAAGGCAAGACCAAAGGCAATCTGACCTCTGACGAACAGACGGTACTGCGCGACATGCTCTATGCTCTTCGTATGAAGTATGTCACGCTGGCTTCACCGAAGTAGTCTCCCATCTCGTAGGTTTGTTGTCTTGCTCAGTTCCCGACACTGCTGTTTATGCGGTAGGTTTTGAGACTGCTTGGTATGTCGGCTATAGTGATGCCTGTTACCCTGTCATGAGGGTGCGCAGAGGACACGTGCATGTCTGAGTTGAATCAGCCGAGTGGGACATTCAGACGAGCTTCCGAAGAAGTCGACGATGTTCACCCCATCGTGTTCAGTCGGAGTATGCATCGGTCCTTACCTGACCACTCACGAAAATTTGACCAGAAACCGCCCCACCTCCGTCCCGTTTGGATTGTTCTCATTCTTTTGATCCCTTGCGTCGCATTGACGCTGTATTACTCACAAGTGGTCGCACCGGGGAGTGAGGAAACCGGTTCATTCCTGCCTACGACCAGCTACGCGCTGGTGCTACTCCTGCTGAATTTGGACTTGATCGGCCTGGTGGTGCTGGTCCTCCTGTTGTCCAGAAATCTGATCAAGGCCTACTTTGAGCGTCGACATCGGCTCGTAGGGTCGGGATTCCGAACAAAATTGATCGCGGCGTTCATCGGCTTTTCGCTGATTCCCACCGTGCTGTTGGCTCTTGTGGCGAGCGGATTGGTGAACAAAGCCGTTGATGTCTGGTTCAGCGAGCACATCGAAAAGGTCATGAAAGATTCCTATGAAGTGGCTCGAATGCAACATGCGGGGCATGTGGCACTTGCCGTGAACAGTGCCAGGGCGATTTCTCAGGAATTGTTTCGGGAGGATTTGCTGACACCGGTACAGCGAGATCTCTTGATTGCAGCCATGGCAAGGAAACGTATGGAGTATGGGGTGGCCGGGATCGAAGTGTTTTCGAACAGGATGGAGACCCTGACGAAAGCCTTGGACACTCAGATTCCAACCGGTGTGCTGGATCTGCCGATCAGTCAATTGGTCTTACAAGTGATTAACGGCAAGCAAGAGTTTACCTCGGTGCAGGAGGCGCAAACCGGGAGATTGGTTCGCGCGGCGATTCCGGTGGCTTCCGCGAGCCGCCGGGGTGAGATCGAGGGGGTCGTGGTCGTCGAGACGTACGTCCCGGAGTCGCTGTTGACAAAAATGGAGGGGATTGGTCGGCAGTATACGGAATATAAACAGATCAAGGCGATGAAAAACCCGATTAAGGCCGGGGCGTACCTGTTTGTTGGGGTGGTGACCGTCTTAATTCTCTTCAGCGCCACGTGGTTCGGGTTCTATGTGGCCCGTGGCATCACCGTTCCCATTCAACGTTTGGCGGAGGCCACAGAGGCGGTGGCCCAAGGAGATCTTACGGTTCAGATCGATGCCAAAGCGACGGATGAAATCGGGACACTGATCGCGTCGTTCAATCGCATGACGCAGGACCTGCAAGGAAGTAAGTCCAAACTGGAGGAGACGAACCTGACGCTACGGAATACGAACGTCGAGCTGGATCGGCGCCGAGCCTACATTGAAACGGTGGTGGACACGATTGCCGCCGGCCTCTTGTCGATCGACCGCAATGGGATGATTACCACTTTCAACCCTTCGGCAGAGCGCATCTTGGGCCTCGCCGGGGATCAATTGAGAGGGCGACCGGCCAATGGAGTCTTCAAGGAGTTTGGGTTGGACTTGTTTCAGACGGCCTATGACCGTATGTTGGGCGATGAACGCGATGACTTTGATCTGGAGGGCCAATTAGATGTTCAAGGGAAGTTGCTCACGATCGGCTTAAAGGGGTCTCGAATGCGGGACGAGGCCAGCAAGGATCTCGGATTTGTGTTGGTCTTCGAAGATCTGACGGAGTTGATCAAGGCGCAGAAAGTCGCGGCTTGGCAGGAGGTGGCCAAGCGGGTTGCGCATGAAATCAAGAATCCGCTCACACCGATTCAATTGTCGGCCCAGCGGTTGCGCAAGAAGTTCTTCGAGAAATCTCCGGATCTCGACCGGGTCTTTGATGATGCGACGAATGTCATCATCAACGAAGTCGGCAGTCTCAAACAGATGTTGGACGAGTTTTCCAAATTCGCCCGGCTGCCTGCTCCACAAATGATGCGACAATCGCTGCACGACGTGCTCCGTGATGTGGTGACGTTGTATCGTGAGGCGCAGAAGGATATCCAGTTTATCGTCGAGGTGGATGAAACGTTGCCGCTCATCAACTTTGATCGCGAACAGCTGCGGCGGGTATTTGTGAATCTGTTCGACAATGCCGTTCAAGCGATGAATCAGCGCGGGAGACTCTGGGTCGGTACGCGATACGACACGAAACGCCGACGTGCCGTGGTGGCTGTCGCGGACGAAGGTCCCGGTATTGCTCCAGAGGATCATGACAAACTGTTTGTGCCGTATTTCACCCGCAAGAAAACGGGAACCGGATTGGGATTGGCAATCGTTCGCCGAATAATCACCGATCACGAAGGACAGATCCAGGTAGGCAACAATCAGCCGAGAGGCGCCGTGTTTAAGTTCGATCTCCCGGTATAGCAAGATGAGTGGTGGGTCATACCACAGCTGAGATGGGGAACGGCTGCCGACCGATTGTCGATGTTTCCTGGAGGGGGGGGAGATGTCAGCATCGATTTTGATCGTGGATGATGAGGAGGCCATTCGGACGTCGCTGCGAAGTATCCTTGAAGATGAGGGATATGAAGTCGCTGTTGCAGCCAATGGACTTGAAGCGCTGAAGATCTATGGAACGGATCCTCCGGACCTCATGATCCTGGATATTTGGATGCCAGAGATGGATGGTCTGGAAACCTTGCGACGAGTAAAGGAGTTTGTGCCGACGACTCAAGTGATGATGATATCTGGTCATGGCTCCATCGAAACGGCGGTGAAGGCGATTAAGCTGGGAGCGTATGACTATATTGAGAAGCCTCTGTCGCTGGAAAACGTGACGTTTCGCGTGAAACAGGCGTTGGAGCAGTATCGATTGGCTCAGGAGAATCGGGCGTTACGGAGTAAGGTTGAGAGGAAATTTGAGCTGGTCGGGCAGTCTCCGGTGATGCAGCGTCTGAGAGCGCTCATCGAAACGGCCGGCCCGACAAATAGTCGGGTCCTGATCGGGGGAGAGAATGGAACCGGAAAGGAGCTTGTTGCCAGAGCGATTCATCTCCATAGTACGAGATCGGACCATCCCTTTGTGGCGGTGAATTGTGCCGCCATTCCTGAAACTTTGATCGAGAGTGAGCTGTTCGGCCACGAGAAGGGTTCCTTTACGGGTGCCATATCCATGAAACGGGGGCAGTTCGAACAGGCCGACGGAGGCACGCTCTTTCTCGATGAGATCGGTGATATGAGCCTCAGTACGCAGGCCAAAGTCTTGCGCGCCTTGCAAGAACAGCAGTTTACGCGAGTCGGAGGAACGAAGTTGATGAAGGTGGACGTGCGGGTGCTGGCCGCGTCCAATAAGAACTTAGAAAAAGAAATTAGCAAGGGACAATTCCGAGAAGATTTGTACTACCGCCTCAATGTCGTTCCGATCGTGGTCGCGCCGTTGCGAGAGCGGCGAGAAGATATTCCGGCGCTCGTCCAACATTTTATGAAGTTGCACGCTGAAGAACAGGGGCTGCGGATGAAGGACGTTTCACCGGAGGCGATGGGCGTCTTTCAGCAATACGACTGGCCGGGAAATATCCGGGAACTTCGCAATTTGATTGAGCGGCTTATGATCATGGTGCCGAGTGTTGTCATTGAAGCCGCACAGGCCACGCTCTCGTTACAGGGCCGGACTACAGGTGTTGTCTCGGCCAATGCCTCTGCAGCGCCCCCGCTTCTGGCCAAATCCTACGACTCGCTTCGGGATGCTCGGAACGCCTTCGAAAAAGAATACATCAGCCGAAAGCTGCGAGAACATCATTGGAATATTTCCCGGACGGCTGATGATCTCAAGATCGAGCGGAGTCATCTTCACCGAAAGATCAAGCTATTGGATGTGGAGATGCGACCGGAAGGGTGATACGGGGCGACCGGCCATTTCTTTGCTCGCCCACCTCCCATATCTGATGATTGGTTTGTGACTATATGGTGAACGATATGCGCGGTGGATGCGCGCAGTGAGAAACGGCCGGCCGCCCCGTATTGAGAAAAGAGAAAAAGAATCAGAATGGTTTCTTCAGTGCGTTGACCTCTCGCGTACCCTCCGATAAGATGCGGCTCCTAGTCGCTGCTGCCACGTGAATCACTGTAAACAATGTGATGGCTCCATTATGACAACCTATCGCGATGCCGGTGTCGACATTGATGCGGGTGATGAATTCGTCGATCGCATCAAGCCGCTCGTTCGATCGACGTTTCGTCCTGAAGTCCTGACCGACTTGGGAGGTTTTGGCGGGCTTTTTGGTTTTCAAGCCGGCAAATATAAAGATCCTGTCCTCGTTTCTGGAACGGATGGAGTCGGGACCAAGCTCAAGATCGCCTTCATGATGGATAAGCACGACACCGTCGGCATCGATCTGGTGGCGATGTGTGTGAATGATATTGCGGTGAGCGGGGCGGAGCCGCTCTTCTTTCTGGACTATTTTGCGACCGGGAAGTTGTCCGTCACGAAGGCGCAAGAAGTGGTCGCTGGTATTGCCGAAGGCTGTCGGCAAGCCGGCTGTGCATTGATCGGGGGGGAAACCGCTGAGATGCCGTCATTCTATCCCGAGGGGGAGTACGACCTCGCCGGCTTTGCCGTGGGTGCAGTAGATCGTCCCAAGATTATTGACGGTCAGCATATTGTGCCCGGGGATGCGATCATCGGTTTGGCCTCTTCAGGGCTGCATAGTAACGGCTACTCTCTGGCCCGGCGGGTTCTGTTCGAACAAGCCAAGTTGAGCGTGACCAGCCGCCTGGATGAGCTTGATGGATCCATCGGGGAGGTACTCCTGAGACCAACTCGGATTTATGCAAAGCAGATTTTGGCGCTTGTTGAACAGTTCTCCATTAAAGGGATTGCGCATATTACGGGGGGGGGAATTACGGAGAATTTGCCACGCGTGTTTCCAAAAGGAGTCCGGGCAAGGATTACTCGCACGGCCTGGCCGGTGTCGCCGATCTTCGACGTGATGAGTCGTTTGGGACGGATCGATCGAGAAGAGATGTACCGGGTGTTCAACATGGGGATCGGGTTGATTTTCGTAGTCCCTCCTGATGCAGTGCCTGGCGTGCTGGCTCAAGCCGCAACACTGGGAGACCGGGGTTGGCAGATCGGCGAGATCGTATCCTCCACGGGGGAGGAACCGGAGGTCGAATATGTCGAGTAGCCGAACGACCCCGTTGCATGTGGCGGTCCTGGCATCCGGTCGGGGATCCAACCTGCAAGCCATTATCGATGGAATTGAAGCAGGGCAAGTTCAAGCTCAGATCGTTGCCGTTATCAGTAATAAGAAGGACGCCGTCGCCCTGGAGCGGGCTCGGAAGCATGGACTCAAAGATCTGTTTGTGGATCCCAAGCCCTTTGCGGGGAGACCTGACAGTCGTGAGGCCTACGATCGTGCCTTGTTGGAAGTCCTTCAGCAGCATGGTGTCGAACTGGTCTTGCTTGCAGGCTATATGAAAATAGTCACGGCGGTTTTGGTCAATGCCTATGCCGATCGCATGATGAACATTCACCCTTCGTTGCTGCCGTCCTTTCCTGGATTGGATGTGCAGAAGAAGGCTATCGAGTGGGGGTGCAAGTTGGCCGGATGCACCGTGCATTTCGTGACGGAAGGAGTGGATGAGGGGCCGATCATCATCCAAGCGGCTGTGCCGATCCTTGACACAGATACCTCCGAAACCCTTGCCGCAAGAATACTTGTGCAGGAACACAACCTCTATCCTCGAGCCGTACAGCTCTTCGCCGAAGGTCGACTCAGAGTGGACGGACGCCGAGTGTTTATTGATGGTGCCAAGCCGGCCGGAGAGGCGATCGTCAGCCCGTCGTAGGGATACTCTTTCTCTCCTTGTATTTGATTCAGGGTTGAGAGGGTCACATGGGGAACCAGCAGCGAGGAATCTTGGTTCGGGAGCGTGCTCATCGGTTCGGATATGACTACTCCATCCGATATCTGTACCATCTCAAATCCTCTGTATCTGCAGCGGGAGAGGGGACTATCGATGGTATTGCTTCTCGTGGGTGATCTCAGGATGCCATTCACTTCACGATTCTTCAAGCCGATGCTCATCCTCTTGGGTGTTGTGGTGATGTAGGTCGTCGTCTGGCTCGCGCGATAGATTTTTTTTGTAATCAGCTCGGTTCCTGGTATTTCGCTGCTGATTTTTCTCAAGGGGGAACTCACTCCGATGTTCTTGAGCTTGCTCCTTGTGAAAATGAGTTGAAACTAGGCAATGTCCTTCGCGTGCCAACCGGTCCAGCCATGACAGGCCGGTTGTTGGGTGAAGACTCGGCACACGTAAGTCCTTCACTGCCAGACCCCACAGATGGGGTCACCACGAGGCCGGACATATGCGTACAGTCGAACCTCACCGCTATGCGGCCTGACTGTGCGTTGAAGGGGGAGCCTATATCAGTTTGCTAACAGGGCTTCGGTGCGTTAAGTCCTTTAGGTAAGACTCGAGGCGCTCCACAGGTCTCATCAATTTGCTCCTGTGTGAGGAATGCTGCGCCGGTGAAATCGGCACCGTCAATTCGTGCTCCCTCCATATTGGTCCCCAAGAGCATAGCCCCTTCCAAGTTCGCATTTGTCAAATTAGTTCCACCCAGGTTTGTGCCCAACAGCATTGCACTGCGCAGGTCTGCAGACTCGAGATCAGATCCGTGCAGGTCGGCGCCAGCGAGCATAGCCCTTTGAAGATTGGCGCCGTGTAGCATGGCGTTTTTCTTGCGTGCACCGGCAAGCATTTGTCCTGGGATAGCGCCGGAATAGGGGTTTTCAACTCTGCCGATGTCCGCAGAGTGCTGAGTCTCACCGATGGGTGGAGTAGCCCGTCCGGTTATGGAACAAGAACCAAGCAGGAGAACGACCGTAAGCACGAGTGGCCAGAGGATCCTTTCCCATTTTTGATGACCGGTAATCTGCATCCATCGTCGAAGAGCGAGACTCAGTAAAATGGAGGCAAGTGTAATGCATAACCATACTATGATTTCACTCTTCGTTGCGTATACAGCTGCAACAGTGCGAAAGTCACTATCCAACCGATCTAAGGTTACACCGTTCTTTGCTGCAAAGATCCCCGCGATGAGAGCGAGGATCCCAGCCGCAAGCTCAAGAGGCAACTTGTACATGTGTGAAGATATGCTTCTCGAAAGGAATTGAGTCGTTCTAACGGTTGTCAGCGCATTCTGATGCGCGGTGTCAGTATACACCAAGACAGTCTTCGGAGAAATGTGCGGAGCCAACAGGGAATTGTCTTCTTTGGTCAAGAGTAAGATGAAACTGGAGCGCTTGAGCAGCCGCAGATTGTAGTAACGTGAGCAGAGGGACACCGGCCCCAGGACATTGACCTATGGGGCGATTTCTCTACCGGACTGTGGTT
>JAHBWQ010000076.1 GCA_019636915.1 Nitrospira sp.
AGTCTGTTCTGCTAGGCATGAGTGGCGGAGTGGATAGCTCCGTCGCCGCATCGTTACTCGTCCGCCAAGGCTATGACGTCCATGGCGTGACTCTTCAGGTGTGGGAGCATGAGGATGAATCAGTCGCCACGTCAAAAAAGTGGCAAGAACGCGGCTGCTGCAAGGTTGGCCTCGCGCGCCATGTTGCGAAACTTCTTGGCATTTCCCACGAGGTCATTGATGCCCGACAATCATTTCGTCATGCCGTCATTGACGACTTCGTCCAATCCTATACCACCGGCACAACACCCAACCCTTGTGTCCGTTGCAATGAACGGGTCAAGATTCATACCCTCATCGACCTCGCACGGCAACGCACCTTCGACTATGTGGCAACTGGCCACTATGCACGTTTACATGACCACCGCGGCTTCGCTGTCCTCTCACGCTCAGCTGATCTACGAAAAGACCAAACGTATTTTCTGTATCGTGTACGGTCGGAATGGTTGCCTCGCCTCCTCTTTCCATTGGGAGGGCTTGAGAAAACCATTGTCTGGAAAGAAGCAGAGGCCCTGGGTCTTCCAGTGGACGAGCTTAAAGAAAGCCAGGAAATCTGTTTTGTGAGTCAGGGGGATTATCGAACCTTTATTGAGCACGAAACACCGACTGCACGGAAACCGGGATTGTTCGTTGACCAGGAGGGTCGTCCACTGGGCCAGCATGACGGGATCGCCTTCTATACACCTGGCCAGCGCCGAGGTCTTGGTATCGCCGCAGGACACCGCCTCTATGTTCATCACGTCCACCCAACAACCAATACGGTCGTGCTCGGGCCAGAAGAATTGATGCACTCAGAATGTATCGTCACCGACCTGAATCTATTTGCTCCCGGTTTCCCATCCGTCAGTGCAGAGGTCAGCGTGAAAGTTCGCTATGCAACTCCCCCCACACAGGCAACCCTTACTGCATTAGATGCATCAGCACTACGCATCCAGTTTCACCAACCGCAACGAACCTTAAGCCCGGGGCAATCAGCCGTCTTCTATGATGGGGACGATGTCCTGGGTGGCGGGATCATCCAGCTATTCCCACACTCGTAAGCGAATCCGTTTTTCTTGACTTGTGCCCGAATCTTCATATAGCCTTTGAAACGACCACTGTACGATTCCACTGCGATGTCATCATGGCATCGGCAGATGAATCGACGTCTTTCATCTGAGGGAACCATGTTTGGCTCATTTGGTTGGATGGAACTCCTCCTGATCCTGATTATTGTGCTGATCATTTTTGGCGCAGGGAAACTGCCCCAATTGGGGGAGGGACTCGGTAAAGCGATCAAGGGGTTTAAGAAATCCGTTCATGAGGCTGATGCCATCGATGTCACACCAGGGGAACAGCCTGCACAGGGCGAGCCTCAGGTTGCCTCTTCGGCCCACGCCAATGTGCAAGCTGAAACAAATCCATCGCCCAGACCTGCAACGACCCAACCTAGTCAGGTGAAACAAGGCTGAAAGCCCACCCCTGGTGGATGAACAAATGACGGGGCGCCGTCGGACGACTACCGCAATAACCAACCATGTTTGGACTGGGTGCAAGCGAGATCCTCATAATTTTGATCATCGCCTTTCTCCTGTTTGGACCAAAAGAACTCCCAGAAGTTGGTCGCCAAGTCGGCAAAGCGATCAAAGGCTTTAAAGATACGGCTGAAGATCTCCGCAAGTCCGTCGAGCCGGAGCTCAACCTGATTCAGCAGGAAGTCAAAATGGTCGAGCAAGACCTTCATGCTTCTCTCAAAGAAGCCGAAGAAGAAATCACGGCCGAACCAAAAGCAGCAGAGACAGGTCCAGCAACATCGCCTAAGACTGGCCCTATTTGACCAGATAGGATCAGGCCTTCTCATCACCCACTAATAAGGAGAAAGACAGCCCAACGCCGCCATCTCGCAGGTTCGCGCTCATCACGATCTTCGTGATCATAGTCGTGTAGCCTGACCTAGCTGTTCTCCCCGTCTGGTTCGCACTCTAACCTTTGGGGTCCGAGGCAGCACCCAATTGACCGCACAACGAGAATACTTTGGTGGTATCTGCCTGTCTCACTCTAGCAAGGAGAAACCGCAGAGCATGGAAACGCAGAAGAAGTCTGGAGATGGAAAACGAGCCTTCGTACAGTTTCTGACACTGCTGTGGCTTATCGGAAGTTATGCGACAGCGCAGGCTGCGTTCCAACTCCCAGAGGGAGAGAAAATCACAAACCCTATCGTCATCGGGCGGGGCATTCCACAAAAGGAGAACTATGAAGCCTTTGATCCAAAGATCGGTCGAAATTTCGACCTAAAAAATCTCTGGATGCGGGCTGACATGCGCGTCAGGCCTGAGTACCGGACCAATGTCTGCTTCGGGGGTGGTATTGGAGCCGCTGGACAATGTAACGCGCCCGGTCTCATCGCCAATAACCTTCCAGGCAAGGCAAACGACCAGTTCGTACAACAGATGATTCGGCTGGGTATTGGGTATGACCTTTCACCGGACGTCAATTTTTACCTGGAGTTCATCGATTCAAGAACCTGGGGCGGAAATGGCACACCCATCGGTGCGAATGGTGCAGGAAATAATGGAGACCCGGCAATTCATACCTGTGGATCCACTCCCGCGAACGGGAGACCTACTTGTACCCTCGGAATCCGAGCCGGTTACATGTTGATCCGCAACTTTGCGGGTGTTCAAGGATTGGGACTCAAGGCTGGTCGGCAATACCTTGTTTTCGGAGACCAAAGCCTCTTCGGCCACTTCGATTGGGCCAATACCGGCTGGTCATTTGACGGAGTAATGCTGCAGTACGCAACCAGCTTCATGGACACGCACCTAGGTTGGTTTCGTACAGCAGAAACAGATCTGTTGCAAGGGGCCACTCTTGGAAGCGGTGGACCCAATATAGGCGGAACCGGTCAGGCAAAAAATGCAGCTGGCGATGCCGATTTTATTATCTTATACAATCAAATCAAGGCAGTACCCGGCTTTCTCATCGAGCCCTTCTACATCTATTATAAAAACAACCTCGGAGGGGGCGATGTCTCCTTCCAAGGACTGGGAACTCCCAAGCACGGCAATCAGACCCGCCATGTCATCGGGAATCGTATTGCCATGAAAAAAAGCTACTTTGATTTCTCAAGCGAGGTGGTCTACCAATTCGGCCAGATGGGTGACACGGCTGCCGAAGCCAGCGGCCTTTGTGGCAACCCTGGTGGGGAAGGGAAATGTCTGCACATCAACGCGTGGGCCACCAGAAACTGGATTGGCTATACGGCATTTAACTTGCCGGGTAAGCCTCGCATCGCCTTCAATTTTGACTACGCCTCAGGCGATGGTCGCGCGAATTGTACGTTATCCAACGGCGCATACGGAGCGTGTAAGACCGCCAACACCTTTGAGAACTTTTTCCCGACAAACCACATCCATATGGGATACATGGATGTCATGGGATGGAAAAATATGATGAGCTTTTCCGGAAACTTCCAGGCCCGTTTGTCCCCGGATGATCACATCGAAGTGTGGTACACCAACCTCCATCTTGCCAATGCGAAAGACAATTGGTATCGAGCAAGTCAGGGCGTCTATGTCTTTTCGCAACCAGGCAA
Source organism: Nitrospira sp. (assembly GCA_019636915.1). Classification (GTDB taxonomy): domain Bacteria; phylum Nitrospirota; class Nitrospiria; order Nitrospirales; family Nitrospiraceae; genus Nitrospira_D. The sequence goes on from JAHBWQ010000076.1 coordinate 3,614, forward strand.
TACCAAGACCCACATCGGTGACGAAATAGATTTTGCTTGGACACATTTCTTCATGCACGGAATGGTTGCCTTTCAAGCCGGATACGGTCACCTCTTTCCTGGATCGTATATTGCGCACAATCTCGGGCGTCGAGCAGTCGGTCAAGACTGGGCCTATGCCCAGCTCTGGATCAACTTCTGACGGAACGTTGAGAACCTTCTTCGCACAATCGGGATCCCCAAATGTTTGTTATAGGGGCCTGCGGACTCGTCTATGCGAGCTGGGATAGGAAGGGTGACATGCGGTCACTTCGGCCAGGCTCTATTCGCCGACGCTCCTCAGACTGAGGAACATCCAACGTTGAGAAGATGCTCCTGAAGTTCTCCGTACGTCTGGGTCACTGGAAACGCGGGGAACTCTTTCGGCAGGTGGTCAGGCGGTCGGAAGAACAATCCTTTATCAGCTTCACCTAACATCCCAATGTCATTGTACGAATCCCCCGCGGCCACGGTAAAGAAATTCAGCGCCTTCAGTGAGGCCACTGCGTGCTTCTTGGGGTTCTGCATTCGCATGTGGTAATTCACAATCCGGCCATGCAGATCAATGTCGAGTTGATTACAGAAAATCGTGGGGTACCCCAGCTGTCGCATAAGCGGCTGAGCAAACTGATAAAAGGTGTCAGATAGAATAATGACCTGGCTACGGTCTCTGAGCCAGTTCAAAAAGGCAACAGCCCCATCCAATGGCCCCATCTCAGCGATGACCGCTTGAATCTCGCGGATTTTCAGGCCGTGCTTGTCAAGAATTCCTAACCGTTGCTTCATGAGTTGATCATAATCCGGCATCTCCCGGGTCGTCATCTTCAATTCATCAATCCCTGTCTTCAGCGCAACATTGATCCAGATTTCAGGAACGAGTACACCTTCCAAATCTAAACATACGACAACGGGCTTCTGCATGCCTTCTCCCCTCTTACAGCGGGCTCCAGCGTCTGACACGATCAGCTGCCAGATGCCCCGCGATTACCTGAAAATGACTGACTCAAAAATCGCCACACCTTCTCCAAAGCCCGGTCGAAAAGCTGAGCGCCCTTCCATACTCGTTCAGACATTCCTACATGGTTCTCCGCCCAATCCAAGGCCAACGGCAGTGGGATCAACCATGTCGATGTGCGGGTCAAGTCCTGCCACAACAACCCCAGTACCGTGCTCATCCGCAGTGGTGTAGGAATGGTGTCCACGGGATTCGCGATGACGTCCTCACACCGATCGGCGGGCGAGGTGACCAACAGTTCGCGGCAGGCTGCAGGGCGTTCATCATAGATTGTGCAGACTTCTTCCTCCAGGAAAGGACACGCTAGCCGCAGGCCGTAGTACCTACGATTTATCTCATCAAGAGCGTCGTCACTAGGGGCATCAGAAGCGTCACACAACCCTGACAGTCGTTGCCAAATCCCCTGGGAGAGCAATCGAACTTTTGTCTCACCAAACCGTGCAATGATCCGAGCTTGTTGCTCGGCAGGATGAGAGCGGACCCAGTTATAGACTGCAAAAGCCTCTGGTGCGGACAAGGGAACCAACATCCGGCAGCAGGCAGCACAGCCTTTTCGGCAGGAAGGCACACTCCCCTCCTCCGCCAACCGTGTGACTTCGAGAGCTTGAGCCTCTTCCCCTAACCGTCTCATGAGAGGCAAGATAGACGTTACGGGAACAAACCCGGTCGGCACATCAACGGCCGTGGTAATGCACCCTGCTGATGTATTCAGCGAAATCTCGAATCGTTCACAGGTCTGGGGAATCATCACATAGACCGACTGGAAATGGGATCCATTTCGTTCATACACCCACATGAAGAAAGTAATATGCGTTTGTGCGCCGAATCAAGAGCTAGGGTCCGGCAACCGTGCCGCTGCACACAAGACCTTCGGACCTCATGAAAGCCGCGTTCATCGGCACCATCGCAAAATCCTTCGGCCTTGCCCGTTTCAACACGCCAGATCCTACCGGCTCAATTGCCCTACCCCCAAATGGACTTCCATTATAAGGCCATCTTTGGGTCTTGCGTGTCATGGGAAAAGGCGTACAGTCTGTGCTGCGCGGGTACACCGACCCTGGCGTCCATGAGATAGCCAATCAGAGATCGTCACTCATACCGTACCAGCGAGGTGTACCCCCGCCCAATTCCTACTTCTTTCTACCAAGCACACGCCAGACTATCATCCTCGACTGGCCCACGGTCATAATCGATCAGCTTGCTCCTTCCTCACGGAAACTCGATAATGGCCTATGGAATCCCCACAAGCCTTTTCAGGTCATGTCATTGGGTTGCTCAAAGGCTACATGTACGACTTGGTCGATCAGGCTGAGCAGGAGCGGCATTCTCTCGAACAATTTGGTTTTACGTCACATCCCTATCGACCCGATCAAGCGCTGTCTGATCTGTTGGCCTTGCTCGATGACCGGATTGAATCGGAAGGGGTACAGGTAGGCTTGCCGGACAATTTCCTCCATGACATGTGGACCCTTTGTAACGAGGCCCTGTCACCAATCTCAGACCGCGTTTGGCTTGAGGGTAATCTTGGGGCCTTAAGTCCTGGAAAAGCGAGAGTCCGGGAACTGACCTATCACGCGCTGATCGATTTGATCGAGGCGCGCTCAGGAGAAAAGCGTTAAGCCAGACCCACGGATATCCGTCTCCGCGCAAGACAGCCTCAAGCCTGCAAGGCACGGAATCCACCCGTCATTCAGACATGACACACTGCTGTGATGGAAGCCTCGGGGTGTAAGAGCATGAGAAGGGAGCAATAGGAATGTTTTCAAAAAATTACTGGCTGATGAAATCCGAACCCTCGACATTCTCCATTGATGACCTCGCGCGATCCCCTGGCCAGACGACCTATTGGGATGGAGTTCGTAATTATCAAGCCCGCAATTTTATGCGCGATATGGCAGTGGGTGATCAGGTCCTGTTCTACCATAGTAATGCTGAGCCCCCGGCGATTGTCGGTATCGCAAAGGTGGTCAGGACGGCCTATCCTGATTCAACACAATTTGATAAGAAGGACAAGCATTACGATCCAGCAAGCAAACTCTCCGAGCCGAGATGGAACATGGTCGACATCAAGTATGTCAGAACCTTTCCCAAACCGCTGACACTGGACGAGTTGCGAAGGGACCCGGCACTCAAGGAGATGATCTTGTTGAAGAAAGGCTCTCGGCTCTCGGTTCAGCCGGTAACCTCGAGTGAATGGAAACACATCCTACATCTAGCAGAGGACTAACTGTTAGATACTGGCTTTTCCATCATCCATATATCGATGTTGCCAATCTAACCACGCATGACCCAGCTCATGGGCCAGAATATAGCGACGGCGGGTCACGGGAAGCCGTTTTCGCACATAAATGGTCTTTGTGTCATCATCCCAGATCCCATCGGCATTGGGATCGCGCCTGTCCATCTCTGCATCCGATAGCTGTCGGACCGAGATTCGGTAGCCAAACGGCAAGACAACCTGATTGGGAATTCGGAGCATCTTCTTTCGCTCTTTCACCATAGTCCCCATGGTCCACTCCCTCTTCCTCCTGGAGGATTAGCCTACCACAAGCAGGCAGCTGGAGTGTTGGTATTTTTCATCCATAATATCAACATATTACACGATAGCTTGATCGAAAGCTGCCCGCAAAACTTTTGCCCCTTCCGCAGCCTCAACCCTTTTCACCAAGCCAGGGAATTGTGTATGATCAACAAATGGAATCTGCCCTGAACCAGGACCTATCGACCCCATGGCCCTCATGGGTCCCACTTGTCGGCGTCAAGATTAGAAACCGCGGAGAAGTGAAGAAGTTAGGATCGAATGGGCTGGCGTTTTCGCATGGCGACCCTGTCCTACTCGAGTCCGACGGCGAAGTGACTTATGGTATCGTCTACACCGAGCCGTACTCAGCCCCGTTTATTCCACCCATGCGGGCTATGAAATCCATCCTGCGTAAGCCTGATTCGGAGGAAGCTGAGCTGATTGCTCGACTGGAACGTCTCTCTGATGAGGCTGCTATTTACTGCAAGATGAAAGCCACCCATCTCAATATCCGTCTTAAACTGGTCGAAGTCTATGGGGCCATGGACCGCCGACAGCTCACCTTTGTCTATACGGCGGATGAACGCATCGATTTTCGAGAGCTCGTGCGTGATCTTGCACGACGGTTTGGCGGTCGGATCGAAATGCGTCAGGTCGGTGTCCGTGAAGAGGCCAGGCGCCTGGGAGGAATCGATACCTGTGGCCTGATTCTGTGTTGTGCGTCGTTTCTAACCGATGTGAAACCGGTCACAGCCAAGCAGGCGAAGAAAATGGACCTGCCTGTCGATGATCCACGCCTGCTCGGCGTCTGCGGGCGATTGAAATGCTGCTTGATGTTTGAAATGATGGACGCCCAGGGAAAGATCCCTCCCCAGGCACAACAACTTATTACTCCGAGCAAAGCCGAATCGTCTGCCTCGACGATCCTATCGTCGTAATCAACACCCTAACCCCCTCAGATTCAGCAGCTTTTTCTCAGGAATCTATTCGAATCCTTTCCAACCAGATGCTCTCTAATCAGCTACCGAATACTGAGGCTGTTCTCTGTCTAGATGGGCTAGCAGGGAACTCCTCACACTGAGGAGGCGTGTTACCATGAGAAAAGGACTCTTAGTCTTAGTCGCCATCGCTGCCGTAGGGTGCAGCGGGGTCGCCACGCAACAGGCAGTGAGTGGAGAACCGACAAGTCCGGCCATCGGATACGATATCCATGTCCAGGCTCCCCATATGATGGCGGATGGGACTCCAGGCGGCCCATTTCATCACTACTGCAAAGGGATCTCGGACAAAATCCTTCAATGTCTCCTATTCGAATCCACTGATCCCAAGGCCCCCTTGGTCGGGGTGGAATATTTCGTAGACAAGGATCTGACCAGAAAACTCCCGGCCATTCAGTGGCACCGCCATTTCCACGACCACAAGGTGGAAATCGCAACAGGGCGAGTCCAAGTTCTGGATATGCCACCTGACCAAGCCGCCAAAGTCGCGGAAGCGGCAGCAGGAACAGATGGCGTGATCTACCATCTCTGGCAACACGGGCAGGAATTCCCCGATGGCACAGTGAGCTACCCCCAGTCCCTCGGGCATAAATTCCCGGGATATTCGGACAAGTAGAACGGATTGACGAAAGACCAGCCCGAGACTCACAAGCCTGGGCTGGTCCTCGCCCCTTGGCTCAAGACGACTCGACAATAGCAGCCGCAAGGAGTCCCATGCGTAAAGGTCTCTTGTTCGCCCTGATCCTGGCGACTACGAACTCCCTTCACTCGATGGTCTTGGGGGCTGATGAGGCGGTACTCAGGCCACGAGTGCCTGCCGACCAGATCGACCAAGCCAGAACCTGGAAGAATCCCCTGCCATCGACCCCGGAGACCATTGAGAAGGGCAAGCAGCTCTTTCAAGGGAAAGCCTTCTGCATCACCTGCCATGGAAGAGACGGCAAGGGACTAGGCGGGGACATTGAGCCGGGAACGCTCAAGGGACCCCTACCTCGCAATTTCACTGATACCGATTGGCAAGCAGCCAGAACCGATGGGGAACTTTTCTGGGTCTTGAAAAATGGGAGCAAAGGCACAGCAATGGCGCCATTTATCCCGCTCATCCTCACGGAAGAAGAAGCCTGGCAAGTCCTGCTCTATGTGCGATCATTCAGCCAGAATCACACGACACCGCCATCCGAAAATCAGGGCGGGTTAAGACTCCCTGGGCTGATCCGGTGAGCGATCTTGTAGGAGCGAGTGTATCGTCTCCCGTGCCAGCGCTCGCTCCACGGCCTGGTCGCGTCGGCGTAACAGCGCGGACACCGGATCACTGGCCTCAAGGTGGGGGACGATCCACGGGGGAGTTCCGTTGCGCACCGAATTCAGCACCTCCTTCACGAAGATCCGGTCCGGCGACCGAATGAGACTAAACCCTTCTGGTTCCTGGAGGCGACCCACGAAGCCATTTGCAACGAGACGCTCGACTTCCTCGTCTACCAGCGACACGGGCATATTCAATTCGCTGGAGAGCTCAGGCAGTTTCAGTGGGCGATCCCCCTTGAGATAGTGATGTCCCAGAACGCGTAGTACTTTCAGGGCTAATTGTTCGCGGAAGAGGTACGTTCCTTGATCCCAGAGCAGGCGGGACAAATAGGCGGTCGGGTATTGATAGAAAAATGAGAGCTGTGCACCGATCAACACGATCATCCACCCGGTATAGAGCCACAGCAGGAACAGAATGAGCACAGCAAAACTCGAATAGATCGCACTATAGTTGGCAGAGGCCACCACGAATTTCGTAAAGGCCTCACCTGCGATGAGCCAGAGAATCGCGGCGGAGACACCACCAACTGCAGCCGACCGCATTTGGACTTGGGTATTAGGAATGACCTTATAGAAGAAGCTGAACAGGGCACAGAGCAGAAAAAAGGGAATGATCTCCCCGCTCCACACAAGTAACGTACCAAACGGCTCCATCTGCACGAGATGCTGGACCAGGGTGTGGCTCTGCAATGACGCTAGCAAGCCAAAGGCACTCATGACGAGCACCGGTCCAACGAGGATTGCACTCAGATAGTCGGCAAATTTTCGTTCCCACGTACGACCCTGCTTCACCTGCCAAATCGCGTTTAAGGCCTGTTCGATCTTGTCGATCAATGAGTACGTCGTATAGAAAAGACCAGCCACGCCGACAACCCCCAATACGCTGATCTTGATGTTGTCCACGAATCTCACAATCGTGGCTGTGATCTCCTGACTTTTTGGGCCCAATGGTTCCAACACCTGAGCCAGCATCGGTTCGATCACGTGGTGGACATCGAAGGCCTTCAGTACCGAGAAGGTTACGGCAAGAAACGGAACTAACGACAGCAACGTCGTGTAGACCAGGCCGGCTGCTCGCGCATCAAGCAGACGGTGACGGAACTCCATAACGACCGCAGTGGCGAGCCGAATGACTTGAGTACCCACCCGCTGAGCCCATGACATAGTCGTCAGGTCTCTGGTCCAGAGATCCTGCTTCGTAACTGAGGAAGTGCGTGTCGAGTCGGCCATAGGTCCTGCCACTCCTGGGCAGGGTGCTCACTTGATGCTGGTACAAGGGGTGGAGACGAATCGGCACCGAGGGTTCAGAATACCATCCCAGGATGCGTTTCCCAAGGGGCGGGTACAGGAAACTGCGAATCATGGTCCTGAGTGCAACTGAAGAGCTACCAGAAGAAAAGACACACAAGCTCCTGGCCGGACAAGCTGCCAGGCTACGATGAAGACACAGGGCAAGATCTAGTTCATCGCGCTACACGCGCTCTGGACAAAAAGCCAAACCATCATGAGGAGAAGAGGTCCATCATCACATGCAGTTTATGAGGGATGAAGGCTTCCAGTACTATCTGGCTAAGTGAAGAAACCGCAAAAACTATATTGACGTCAGGTCTGAGGAAGCTCCCTTCTCCTCCATCCAAATCCACCCTACCTTTCTTGCTGGTTCACCGGCTCAAATCCTTGATCATAGGATCTGCACTTGGCGTCGACGGGAGCCCACCGTAGACGGATCCACCGTAGGGTCCACCATAGGGTCCGGTCGAAGGTCCAGATGATTCTTTCTTAAGGTAGTTGTCGGAGGGATTGGAGGAAGTGGAGCCATATCGGCCATCGTTGCTAGGTGAACCAAACTTATAGTCCCCCGTCGAGTTGGGTTGATTACCTGGTGCGGCCCCCTGAGGCGTCACGCCGGGAGTCGACATCCCGGAATAGACATCGGTTCCCACTTTGTGGATCAACGACTTCCGTTCAAACCAATCGACCTGCGCCGAGGATTTCTGGCCTTGCTGCAGTTCATCGCTTACCGAAGCGGCGTTCGCCATCATCTCATTGAGATGCGTGATATCATTCCCCTGCCACGCATGGGCAAGGCTCAAGAAGTGGCTGCCTATTCCGGTTACGGCAAAGATCACCAAGGTCGTCAATATATGCGTGTGCCTCATGACATCCTCCTATCCACGTATCATCAATTCCAAGTGCCTGTGCCTATTTTGACATCGTAACGCACGATAGAGCACGACTACAAGCGAATCCATTGTTGACGTAAGGTTAGCCCTTCGCCAAACAGGTCATACCAGAGCACTGGTACGTAGCACACCTATCCACACAAAGAGATTAGATTGTTGTCGCCGAAACTTATAAGCACTGCCCGTCTAGCAGAGCAACAACAGCCATCCGTTTCATAGGCGAATTCCTCGCGTTTTCTTGGGGTTTGACGTATCCCATAGGCCAATCCAAAGCCCAAATCATTTTAAAGTACTGAACCGCACATCAAATAATGCATCCATCAGCTGTTGCATCTTGAAGCTGGACATTTGTAAGTCTTTGTTCGAAATGCGTATGCAGCACGTAGTGCATCCGCTCAGTAATTAAATCTACAGCTGCCGTCTACCCCCCTGAGCGAATCGAGATCGCATGATCCATCACAAGCGTCGTTACACGGTTTATTGATGCGTCCGATCTAGTGTGGTAGGGTTCCTCATCACATGTCGGATTCATCTCCCTCCTTCACCCTGGTCGATGTGCCTGGCGCAGTGCCGCTCCTGGGCCACCTCGGTGCATTCAGGCAACGTCCGTTGGAGTCCCTCTTGACCTGGTGGCGGCGGCATGGGGATACGCTCCGTTTTCGGCTAGGCCCGAAAACATTCTATTTGTTCAGTCATCCTGATCTTGCCGAAGAGATTCTCGTCAAACAATCAGACCGCTTTGTAAAGGTCTATAACCCTCAGAAGCCACATGGTCTTGCCTTGGTGCTGGGTAATGGCTTGGTGACCAGTTCGGGTGAAGTCTGGAAGAGACATCGCCGCATCATTCAGCCCATCTTTCACCGCTCTCACATAGCTGCGATGGCCGATCGTATGGCTCAGGTGGGTGAGCAGCGTGTGGCTACATGGCGAGACCGGGAGCGGGACACGATCGATATCGCTGCGGAAATGATGCAGCTGGCGCTCGAAGTGATCTCGCAAACCATGTTCACCACCAGCATGACCCAACACACCGATCGGATCAGCTACGCGCTACAAGTCAGTATCAAGTATGCCTTCGACTCGTTCAGTAATCCCCTGTCCCTCCCACTGTGGGTGCCGACCGCACGCAACCGTGAATTTCGTTCGGTGATGCAGTTCATGGACGGACTGATGTATGGCTTGCTCGCTGAACGGCGCCAAAGCGGGGCGAATCATGATGATTTGTTGGATCTGCTGCTTCAGGCACGCGATGAAGAGACCGGAGAGGGACTGAGCAACCAGGAGTTGCGCGATGAAGCCTTAACCATCTTTGCTGCGGGCCACGAGACTACCGCAAATGCGCTCGCCTGGACCTGGTATCTCCTCGCGACTCACCCCGAGGCCAAGGCACGATTTCATGAGGAAGTGGACCGCGTGCTCCAAAGAAGAACACCGAACGCCGAGGACCTCGAGCATCTCCCCTATACGCGTGCCATCTTCGAGGAATCACTCCGTCTCTATCCACCGGCCCCTGCTGTCCACCGCAAAGCGGCGACGAATACGATGGTTGGCGGCATATCACTGCCGGAAGGAGCGTTCGTCTTGGTGGGCACCTACAACCTGCACAGACATCCAGATTTTTGGAGAAACCCGGAACAATTTCGACCAGATCGCTGGCTGGACGGTGGGCGGCCAAGTTCTCGTTACGCCTATATGCCGTTTGGCGCGGGACCGCGCACCTGCGTGGGCCTCCATTTTGCGTCCGTTGAAGGACCACTCTTACTCGCCCTGATCGGTCGCCGCTACGACCTCCACCTCGCACAGGACCACGTTGAGCCCTACCTCATGGTCACCTTGCGCCCCAAAGGCGGCATCCGCATGACAATTCAGCCCAGGCATGTGCCGGTCGCCTCGTCTGTCTAGATCCGAGCACCTCTGTTTTTTCTCACACGGACGTATTCATCGGGCGACTCTAGAAAAATGCTCCGCCCGGATAACCGGTGGTACGAATACGCTTGTGAGGAGAGACATCTACGGGAGAAGCGTCTCCGCCACCAAGAATTACGATGAGGCAATACATAAACGGCGGTACGCGCACACGAGGTTTAGTGAGATGGTAACGCTGATCACCTTCGCGTGCCGGCACTCGTGTCGGCACGATCCGTTTAGGGCTCAACTGAGACTAGTGGTTTTCGAGGAGGATGAACGGGTTGACTTGCAGCACGAGCTGCACCAAATCGGATCGAGAGCGGAGATGAGATGACCGGCCATTCTCCCTTAAGAATGTTTTTCGTCTCCTCCCCTGTAAACGCTAAATAGCTATAGCGATCGTAGTGGGGGACTTTTCGACTTAAGCCGGGCAGCGCCGGTGCGGTCTCTGTCGCGACAAAGCCGATTGCATGAAACGGAGGCATCGCGGCTCGAGATGCGATCACCACACTCTCTGTCTGATGCCCGATGCGACTGGAATCGAGAACCAGATCCTTCGCGGTCAATTGCACCGGCAACGATGTGAGTGAGCGTTCCACTTCATACCGAAAGCGATTATTCCAACCCAACACCCAGACCGCACGATCCTGAGGCAATGCCTCTAAGTCCTGATCTCGTCGAATCTCGGCTTCCGGCATCCTCGCCTTCCAGGCGCTCGCCAAGCGACGATACCCTTCCAGTAACTCCGGCGATTCCTGGGTCGGGAGAACAAACAGCGCGTGCGTATCACCGAAGGCTTCTGAGAGCGTGGGGGGGAAGTTCAGCACGGTCCAGGCGTCAAAACACATCAAATTCTGGGTCAATGTCCAGCCGGATCGGACGTGAGGACATGATGAGGGCAAAGTCAGTTTCTCGATCATTCATCACGATCGTCCGCATCTGCGCGTGCTCCTCTCCCTCGACGATCGCAAACACGGGAACACGCAGGTGATAGGGTGTACCACCCTGGACCTGTTCGAGGCGAGCACGAACCTCGTAGTTCTTCCCTTGCTGCTCGACACGGACATCTTTCACTCGTAAGACGGGGGCGCCGGTTTGCTGCACCCACTGAACAAAGAGCGGACGAAGATCCGAACCTACGACCCGAGAGAACGTATCCGCCAGGACGGAGAAAGAAACACGTTTAAAGAGGTTTTCTTGATAAAACCTTCGCAGAGCCCCGATGAATAGCTTATCTCCGAGCTCTAGACGCAACATATGAAAGAACATCAAAGTCTTCCCATAACCCACCGCCCTCGTCACCGAATTATGCCGCTCCCGAAACGTGCTGATAGGGAAGTCTTGGTTACCGGTCACATAGTCAGCATAGTGTTTCAGCGTTGTCCGGCGATAAATCGGTCCCTCGCCCCGGTTCTCAGCCATCAGATGATCGGCTAAGTACGCGGTCAAGCCTTCACACCAATTGCCTTCCCGGTAATCGACATAGACGCCGTTCCCCCACCAGTTATGAAGGATTTCATGCGGATAGGAGGAAGTGAGAATGAAGGGCAGACGCAAAACGGTTGAGCCCAATAGAGTAAACGACGGCATGCCATAGCCGGTCTCCCAAAAATTTTCGATCACGGCAAATTTCGGATAGGGATAGCGGCCGAGCAACGCCTCATACATCCGCACATAAGGGCCCGTCCGGCCCAAATACTTCTCAGCCAGGACCGGGTCTGGACTTCTGAGAAAGGCATAGGCCGCAAAACTTCCCTCATCGAGAACGTACTCCGCCCACTTGCCTCCCACCAAATAGATTTCATCTTGCGGAGTGTCTGTGTGCCAGACGACGTGTCGATGATCGTCCCGCGAATATTCTCGTCGCCCTCCTTGACTGGCAAAGCGAAAACCATCCGGGCCCTCGATATCGAGCGTAAAGCTGAGGAGGTCCTGAGCGTCAAACGTGGGATACCAATAGCTGGAGCCGGAGAGAAACACACCGTCCGAAGAGATCACCCCCCCACTATCTTCATCGATTCGCCCGTAGTCGTCCCCCGCCGCGACGGGAGGGTGATTGATTTGCCCCTCATAGTTGAGCGTGAGGATCCGAGTCCCAGGAGGAAGCAAGGCGCGATAGCGCGTTACCGGTACTCGGCTGTCTTCCGGCGTGTAGCGGCCTGTGGGACCGATAGAAGACGGCCGGGCATTCGTTTCCGCAATGGTGAGAACCACATCCGGGGTTTCGATGCTGACATGAAGCCGGCTGTGCAGGAGAAACGACACGCTCGTGCCGCGTGCCGTTGGGAACGTGACGGTATCCCTGACGCGGAGCGTATGGGCAGCGGGAACTATTGTGATCGCCATCCGATGGTCGGTGGGACTTGAACCCTCACTACTAAGGGACGCGTGAGCAGGAGCCAGGATAACGGCACAGAAGAGGAGTACGGCAGAAAAACCAACGATTCCGGCATTCAGTCGTAGCACCAGGGTCATCCTTCTGTCCACCGGTTCGTGAAGCATAGTGGCTCACGGTGATTCAGAGCCCCCTAAGATAGCGCCTCTTATGTAGCTTCGGGAATAGCCTAGCGGAAGAAATTTTCGAGAAGAGGAATAAACTATTTTCCCCTGTCTACATCGGTCGGCGAAAGATAAGAGGATTAGTTGAAAACGGTTGAGTTTGATTTGGTGGGCCGTGTAGGGGTCGAACCTACGGCCCGCTGATTAAGAGTCAGCTGCTCTACCAACTGAGCTAACGGCCCCACCGGGTATTGAATTGTCGCTGCAACCACAAGCGGCGGTTTGGTGCGCCTGACAGGATTTGAACCTGTGGCCCTCAGCTCCGGAGGCTGATGCTCTATCCAGCTGAGCTACAGGCGCTCCCGTAACCAAGGGTAATCACCTTAGCATAGCGAGAAATATGCTGTCTAGGCCGAGACCACCTGCGCCGAAACCGCCGGCACGAATGCAAACGGAAGGAGTATCTCTTCTCCTTCGACTCCTTGCTGGTGACGTAAGGCCTCAAGTTGTTCCGCTTCCAACCCTGCTAGACGATTTTCCTCCTCTCGAATGGCTTTTGAGAGTCGGACCAATGGAACTGCGGTTTGCACGGAACAGGCACCATAGACACGGGTCCCCTCATCTGAGGGAATCCCCATAGATCGACAAACGAGCGGCCGAAATTGATACAGCGCACACCCTCCGTCCTGCTCTAATGCGGGGCAGCGCCAGGCAGAATACTGTTCGATGAGCTGCTCCTGTTCCTGCTCAGGCCAATGATCGATGAACCGATTCGTGATCAGCCGCGGTACCGCCGCCGTAAGTTGTCTGACCTGAGCGGTTGCAGTCTCCACGATTTGCTTCCGGTGAGAGTCGCGAAGCGATTGAAGGCCGAGTTGGATGATCTGCTCATCAAGCAGCGTAACCGGAAAGGTCCCCACACAGCAATGGTCGCAGCCTTGGCGACATGGTAGCTCACCGAGCAGGGCCGCATTTGCACGGTCAAACCATCGTGCTGTTTGTTCAAACAGCGGAAGGGATCGATCATTCAGGGACTGCGCCACATCAACTCTCGGTCGGACTCGATAGATCGACGATTAGTTCTCCTTTCGGAGAATAGAACCCCTGCCGATCGATCTGCACGATCCCGTTGCACTGTTCTTGGTAAAACTCAAGAATCCAGCCATTGAAATCATAGCCTTCATCCGTCACATCCTCTTCAGCCATGCGCGTCGTCAAAATAAACCGGGACCGGTTCACATACTCCAACGCTAATTGGGCCTCCACATCAGCGAACGCCGTGAGGATCTCCAGGAATTGTTGTTTCTCCTGGTCATAGACATCTCGATAGCTCCCCCGATCGCGCACGCAGAAAACCTGGATAGGTTTCCGATCCCGGTGATAGCCCAACGCGACTTGAACCCAGGCCCACTCCTGAAGCATTCCCTCTTCAAGATTGCTCGGAAGAATCGGATCTTGCCCACGAGACTTGAGAAACTCTATCAACAGACCGAGCGGGGGTGAGTTTTCTTTTTGACAGAAAACCCGGGAATAGAGAAAGTCATCAGGCTGCTCGGAGGACGAGCCCGATGTACCTACGGATATTATAGGAAGGTCTTTACCCATCTCACCTCATCACCGGTCAAGAGCCGTTTACGCTGATCATGAAGTCCATCCAGCCCTACTGTACCCTTCCAT
>JAHBWQ010000077.1 GCA_019636915.1 Nitrospira sp.
TGGTCCTACGGTGAGGTCAAAAAGCCGGAGACGATCAATTATCGGTCATTCAAGCCGGAAAAAGATGGGCTCTTCTGCGCCAAGATTTTTGGTCCAACAAAGGATTGGGAGTGTAACTGCGGAAAATATAAGCGGATGAAACATCGCGGAATCGTCTGCGATAAGTGCGGTGTTGAAGTCATTCAATCGAAGGTTCGCCGTGAACGGATGGGCCATATCGAATTAGCTGCGCCTGTCGCTCATATATGGTTTCTGAAAGGTGTCCCGAGCCGGATCGGAACTCTGCTTGACATGAGTCTCAAGCAGTTGGAAAAGATTCTCTACTTTGAGAGCTACGTATGTGTGGATCCCGGGTCAACGGATCTATCGGAAAAAGAATTAGTTCCTGAGGATAAGTTGCGCACGCTTGTTTCGGAATATGGATCGAGCGGATTCAAGGTCGGGATTGGGGCCGAGGCTATCCGTGACTTGCTAAGAAAGATTGATATCAATGCCTTGTGGGACGAACTACAAGTAAAGGCCAAGGCGTCCACGTCTGCCGCGATGAAGAAGAAGTATGCAAAACGGCTCAAGGTGCTTGAGGCATTCAGAAAATCGGGGAATAAGCCGGAGTGGATGATCATGGATGTGATCCCGGTCCTTCCTCCGGAACTGCGTCCCTTGGTTCCGTTGGATGGGGGACGGTTTGCCACATCCGATCTCAACGATCTGTACCGACGTGTGATCAATCGCAATAATCGGTTGAAGCGGCTCATGGAGCTGAAGGCGCCGGGAGTGATTATCCGGAATGAAATGCGAATGTTGCAGGAAGCGGTCGACGCCCTTTTTGATAATGGACGGCGAGGTCGTGCCATTCGTGGACCCAACAAGCGGCCGCTGAAGTCGTTAAGCGACATGCTCAAAGGAAAGCAGGGGCGGTTCCGACAGAATCTGCTCGGGAAGCGCGTCGACTATTCAGGTCGTACGGTCATCGTCGTCGGGCCGGAGTTGCGCCTGCATCAATGCGGGCTACCCAAAAAGATGGCGTTGGAATTGTTCAAGCCGTTTATCTTCCATAAGCTGGAGGCGCGTGGAGCCGCAACGACGATTAAGAGCGCGAAGCGTTTGGTGGAGAAGGAACGCCCTGAAGTCTGGGACGTTCTTGATGAGGTCATTCGGGAACATCCGGTCCTGCTGAATCGGGCGCCCACGCTTCATCGATTGGGCATCCAAGCTTTTGATCCGGTGTTGGTGGAAGGGAAGGCGATTCGCTTGCATCCGCTCGTCTGCGCCGCATTCAACGCGGACTTCGATGGAGATCAGATGGCGGTGCATGTGCCGTTGTCTGTGGAGGCGCAAGTCGAGGCGCGTGTTTTGATGATGTCCATCAACAACATTCTTTCACCGGCTAACGGCAAACCGATTGCGGTGCCGTCGCAAGACATGGTGTTGGGATGCTATTGGTTGACCAAAGAGCGACTTGGGGCGAAGGGGGAGGGGAAAGTTTTTGGGTCGCCTGAAGAGGTTCGTATTGCCTTTGATGCGCGTGAAGTGGAAGAGCATGCGCGAATCAAGGTGCGTTTGGCCGGCTCATTGGTGCAGACGACGGTCGGTCGGGTGCTGCTGTCAGAAATTCTTCCGTCGGGGTTGCCGTTCGCCAACGCGAATAGGCTCATGACAAAGAAGGAGATGACCAAGCTGATCGATGCGGTCTATCGTCAGACCGGCCATCGCGATACGGTCGAATTTCTGGACAAGATCAAGGATATCGGCTTTACCTATGCCACAAAGGCTGGATTGTCGATCTGTATCGATAATATGCACATTCCCAGTAAGAAGGAAGACTTCATCGGGAAGGCACAGCGCGAGGTGAATGAGATCGAGAAGCAGTATTCTGAGGGGCTGATCACAAACGGAGAGCGATACAACAAAGTTATCGATATTTGGGCTCACGTCACAGAGCAGGTTTCAAACGAGATGATGAAAGAGCTCGGGGCCGGAGGTGATCCCGGAAAAGTCGAATCATTTAACCCTATTTTCATGATGGCTGATTCCGGTGCGCGCGGAAGCTCGCAGCAAATTCGTCAGCTGGGCGGGATGCGCGGCCTGATGGCGAAACCGTCAGGTGAGATCATCGAAACGCCGATTACGGCAAATTTCCGTGAGGGCTTGACGGTATTGCAGTATTTTATCTCGACTCACGGTGCTCGTAAGGGGCTTGCTGATACTGCGCTGAAGACCGCCAATTCAGGGTATCTGACTCGTCGGTTGGTCGACATCGCCCAGGACGTCATTATTCATGAAATTGATTGCGGGACACGCGACGGCATTACGGTCAGCGCACTCGTGGAAGGCGGAGAGATCATTCAACCGTTGGAAGAGCGTATTCTTGGCCGCTTGGCGGCGGAAGACATTCGTGACCCTGTCACAGGGGAAATTATTGTCTCCTGGAACGAAGAGGTCACTGAGGATCTGACGAAGTTGGTTGTTGAAGCCGGGGTGGACCGCGTCAAGATTCGATCAGTCCTGACCTGTCAGTCCCCACGCGGGGTGTGTCGGGCATGCTACGGGCGTGACTTAGCGCGAGGGCGTCTGGTCGAGAAAGGTGAACCAGTCGGCGTGATCGCGGCTCAGTCAATCGGAGAGCCTGGGACCCAGCTCACCATGCGGACGTTCCATATCGGTGGTACGGCCAGCAAGGTGGTGGAGCAGACGGTGCTCGAGGCCAAGCATGCTGGGCGAATCAAGTTTATGAGTTTTGACGCGAAGAAGAATGCCGATATTCACAACGCGGGAATTGCTGTTCGCAATAAAGAGGGTGAATGGGTGGTCATGAATCGCAATACGAAGATTGCGATCGTCGACGATAGCGGCCGAGAGCGAGAGAAGTACCCCGTCGTGTATGGGGCTAAGATCAAGATCAAAGATGGCGATCCCGTTGTCGTAGGGCAAAAACTAGTTGAGTGGGATCCGTACTCTCTTACGATCTTAACAGAGGTGGGGGGGAGAGTCGCCTACGGAGACATCGTCGAAGGCGTCACGATGAAGGACGAGTTCGACGAAGTGACGGGGTTGTCTCGTAAGGTGATCATTGAACATACCGGTCAGACGCTCCGTCCTCGCGTGTCGATCAAAGATGAGGGAGGCAAGACCGCTAAAGTGCCTGGCGGTTCGAATGCCGTTGCGCGGTATTTGTTGCCGGTCGGGGCCCATATCTTCGTCGAGAAGGGGGCCACGGTATTTCCCGGGGACGTCTTGGCAAAGATTCCTCGAGAGACTACGAAGACGAAAGATATTACAGGGGGTCTTCCTCGGGTCGTGGAGCTGTTTGAAGCCCGCAAACCGAAAGAACAGGCCGTCATCACGGAAATTGATGGCGAGGTCTCTTACGGCGGGTTTGTGAAAGGACAGCGCAAGGTCCTGGTCGACAATAAAATGGGTGACGTGAAGGAGTATTTTATTCCCAAAGGGAAGCACGTGAACGTGCATGAGGGTGATTGGGTTCGCGCTGGCGAACCCCTCATGGACGGGTCGGCGAATCCTCATGACATTCTGGATGTCCTTGGTCCTAATGAGTTGCAGAAGTATTTGGTGGATGAGGTTCAGGATGTCTACCGATTGCAGGGTGTGTCGATCAATGACAAACATATTGAAATCATTGTGCGACAGATGTTGCGCAAGGTTCGTGTTGAGGACCCTGGTGATACCCAGTTCCTGCCTGGTAGTCAGGTGAGTAAGGGGGTCTTTGAAAGGGAAAATGAGCGAGTGCTTTCGAAAAATGGAACCCCAGCCTTAGGGAAGCCAGTGCTGTTGGGTATTACGAAGGCGGCTTTGACGACCGACAGCTTTATTTCGGCGGCCTCTTTCCAGGAAACGACGCGCGTCTTGACGGAAGCAGCCATCAATGGTCGGGAGGATAATCTTCTTGGCTTGAAGGAAAACGTTATTGTCGGACGCCTCATCCCTGCTGGGTCAGGATTTGAGGAGTATCGAGATACGTTTGTGATGAGTGAAAAACCTGAGGGTCTCTCTGTTGGAGCCGGTACGCAAGCGACTGCACTGCCGTCAGAG
This sequence comes from Nitrospira sp., assembly GCA_019636915.1. Taxonomy (GTDB): domain Bacteria; phylum Nitrospirota; class Nitrospiria; order Nitrospirales; family Nitrospiraceae; genus Nitrospira_D. Next base: position 4,051 of record JAHBWQ010000077.1, read on the forward strand.
GCGGTGGCATCAGGGGAAAATGTGCGATCATAACCCCTTGGTGGTCAATCACCTCTTGACAGTTGATGATCTCATCACTATAATCCGGCGGCTTTGCAGGTGATGAAACGTCTTTGATCTCTTGAATAGGATCTGAACGGAATGCCTACGATCAATCAGTTGGTTCGGAAGGGGCGGATGTTTGTCAAGGCGAAGACGAAGAGTCCGGCCTTGAGGGCGTGTCCTCAAAAAAGAGGAGTTTGTCTTCGTGTTTATACGACGACTCCGAAGAAGCCGAATTCAGCCTTGAGGAAAGTTGCCCGTGTTCGCCTCACCAATGGAATGGAAGTGACGACCTATATTCCTGGTGTGGGACATAATCTCCAAGAGCACTCGATCGTGCTTGTGCGAGGTGGCCGTGTTAAGGACCTTCCTGGTGTTCGTTATCACTTGGTTCGCGGCGCATTGGACGCGGTCGGAGTGGCAGGGCGAAAGCAGAGTCGTTCAAAGTATGGGGCGAAGCGTCCGAAGTAGGCGTGTTGTCCTGATTGGTTAAATCTAGATATCGAAAATAGGTTACTATGCCACGCAGTAGATTTTTGGGCCAACGTGAAGTGCTGCCAGATGTTCGATACCGAGACAAGCTGGTGGGAAAGTTTATTAATGCGCTGATGAGTAGCGGGAAAAAAAGTACTACAGAGCGGATATGCTATGGTGCATTCGATGTGATTCAAGAGAAGACTGGTGGTGATCCGCTCAAGGTATTTAAGGCTGCGGTAGATAATGTCAAGCCGATTGTTGAGGTGAAGTCTCGACGAGTTGGGGGAGCCTCTTATCAGGTTCCGGTGGAAATCAGGCCGGCTCGCCGTGTTTCTTTGGCTTTGCGTTGGTTGTCGCAGTTTGCTCGTACGCGTGGTGGTAAGAGTATGCGCGAAAAGCTCGCAGCCGAATTGATTGATGCATCGAATAATACTGGGGCTGCGGTGAAGAAACGGGAAGACGTGCATCGGATGGCTGAGGCGAATAAAGCATTCGCCCATTATCGCTGGTAACGTCGTTCTGTGCTGCAGTTGAGCCGTGCTGCGATTCGCAGATCGGGGTGCTCGTACATCGCAGCAGTGTGATGCGGCTTGATCTGCAGCACAGGTGTTTTTAGAGGGGTAAAAGTGGCTCGTCAAACGTCGCTGGATCGAACAAGAAACATTGGCATCATGGCCCACATTGATGCGGGGAAGACTACGACCACCGAGCGCATCCTCTATTACACGGGTATGACGCATAAATTGGGTGAGGTGCATGAGGGTGCTGCCACGATGGACTGGATGGAGCAGGAGCGTGAGCGGGGCATTACCATCACGGCTGCCGCAACGACCTGCTTCTGGCGCGACCATCGGATCAACATTATTGATACGCCAGGTCACGTCGACTTTACGATTGAGGTGGAGCGCTCGCTTCGCGTGCTGGATGGTGCGGTGGCAGCATTTGATTCCGTGCAAGGTGTTGAGCCCCAGTCTGAGACTGTGTGGCGGCAGGCTGATAAGTATCATGTTCCTCGTATCGCCTTTATGAATAAGATGGACCGGATTGGAGCTGATTTTTATGGCAGTGTCCAATCCATTATTGATCGCCTTGGAGCGAAGCCGGTTCCTATTCAGATCCCTATCGGTCGTGAGGCTGAGTTTCGCGGGTCTATCGATCTGGTTCGCATGAAGGGTTACTTTTACGACGACGAAACGTTGGGTGCGAAATATAAGGTTGATGAGATCCCGTCAGATCTTCTGGTGCAGGCAAAAGAGTATCGAGAGAAGATGTTGGATGCCGTGGCGGAATTTGACGACCAGGTGATGGAAAAATATTTGAATGGTCATCCGTTGACGGAAGAAGAAGTGATGCGCGCGATTCGGGCGGCTACGATCTCGATGAAGATCACGCCCGTCCTTTGTGGATCAGCCTTCAAGAATAAAGGTGTGCAGCAACTCTTGGATGGGGTCATTGATTACCTTCCGTCTCCGCTGGATATCCCGCCGGTCGTGGGGGTTGATCCGAACACCGGTAAAGATGTCGAGAGAAAATCTGACGATGGAGCACCTTTTGCGGCATTGGCGTTCAAGATCATGTCGGACCCATTTGCTGGGCAGTTAACCTATTTCCGTGTCTATTCCGGAACATTGAAAACTGGAACACCTGTCCTGAACGTCACCAAGGGCGCTAAGGATCGAATTGGTCGTCTCTTGAAGATGCATGCCAATAAGCGAGAGGAGATCGACGAGGTCCATGCTGGGGATATTGTCGCAGCGGTCGGGCTCAAGGGTGCCACTACTGGCGATACATTGGCGGATGAAAAGCAGCCGGTCCTGCTGGAGATCATGAAATTCCCCGAGCCGGTCATTGCGATGGCGATTGAGCCAAAGACGAAGCAAGACCAGGAGAAGATGGGGTTTGCACTTCAGAAGTTGGCGCAGGAGGACCCGTCTTTTCGTGTGCGGACGGATGAGGAGACGGCCCAGACGATTATCGCTGGTATGGGGGAGTTGCATCTCGAAATTATTGTCGATCGAATGTTGCGCGAGTTTAAGGTTGAGGCCAATGTCGGAAAGCCTGAAGTGGCATTTAGGGAGACGATCAGGCGGAAGGCTGAGGCAGAGTCGAAATATATTAAGCAGACTGGTGGGCGTGGGCAGTATGGCCATGTTGTCTTAACTGTTGAGCCGTCAGAGCCAGGTAAGGGTCTTGAATTCGTGAATAAGGTTGTAGGGGGGGCTATCCCTAAGGAGTATATTCCGGCCATTGAAAAAGGGGTCCGGGAAAGGATGGAGACCGGTGTGGTTGCTGGTTATCCGCTCCGGGATGTGAAGGTTACGGTTATTGATGGGTCGTATCACGATGTCGATTCGAATGAGATGGCCTTTAAGATTGCTGCCTCGATGGGATTTTCTGATGCCTGCAAAAAGGCGGATCCGGTTTTGCTGGAACCGATTATGAAAGTTGAGGTCTTGGTTCCTCAAGAGTTTATGGGTGATGTTATTGGGAATTTAAATGGGCGGAGAGGTAAAGTTCAGGGCATGAAAGTCCGGGCCGGTGCGCAGGCGATTGACGCGGTCGTTCCACTGATGGAGATGTTTGGTTATGCAACGGACTTACGGTCTCGGACTCAAGGGCGTGCGACCTATAGTATGGAATTTGACCGTTACGACCAGGTCCCCAAGAATATTGCGGAAGCCATCATTAAGAAATAGCGGTTGCTGAATCAGGAAGGGAGTAGGGTATGGCGAAGGCGAAATACGAGCGGAAGAAGCCGCACGTGAACATTGGGACGATCGGGCACGTGGACCATGGGAAGACGACGTTGACGGCGGCGTTGACGAAGGTGTGCGCGGATCGAGGGATGGCCAAGTATGTGCCGTACGATGAAGTGGCTAAGGCCTCGGAGAGTCAGGGGCGACGGGATGCGACGAAGATTATGACCATCGCGATCAGCCACGTGGAATATGAAACGGATAACCGACACTATGCCCACGTCGATTGCCCGGGCCACGCCGACTATGTGAAGAACATGATCACTGGGGCGGCGCAGATGGATGGGGCGATCCTGGTGGTGAGTGCGGCGGATGGGCCCATGCCGCAGACCCGCGAGCACATTCTGCTGGCGCGACAGGTGGGGGTGCCCTATATCGTGGTGTTCTTGAACAAGGCCGATAAAGTTGATGACAAAGAGCTCTTGGAGTTGGTGGAGTTGGAAGTGCGGGAGTTGCTCACGAAGTATGGGTTCCCGGGCGATAAGACCCCGATCATTCATGGCAGTGCGTTAAAGGCGATGGAGGCGGATCAGGGGGAGTTGGGCGTGCCGTCCATTTTGAAGTTGTTGGAGGCGGTGGATACGTATATTCCGACGCCGCAGCGGCCAATTGAGAAGCCGTTCCTGATGCCGATCGAAGACGTGTTTACGATCAGTGGGCGGGGGACGGTGGTGACGGGGCGGTGCGAGCGGGGGATTGTGAAGGTGGGCGATGAAATAGAGATTGTGGGCCTGCGGCCGACGCAGACGACCGTGGTGACGGGCGTGGAGATGTTCCGCAAGGTGCTGGATGAGGGGCAGGCGGGCGACAACATTGGGGTGCTCCTCCGGGGCACCAAGAAGGAAGACGTGGAGCGGGGGATGGTGTTGTGTAAGGCGAAGACCATCACGCCGCATACGAAGTTCAAGGCGGAGATCTATGTGTTGACGAAAGAGGAAGGGGGGCGGCATACGCCGTTCTTCAATGGGTATCGGCCACAGTTTTACTTCCGGACGACGGATGTGACGGGGGTGGTGCAGTTGAATCCGGGGGTGGAGATGGTGATGCCGGGGGACAATGTGAGTGTGACGGCGGAGTTGATCAGTCCGATCGCGATGGATCAGGGATTGCGGTTTGCCGTGCGGGAAGGCGGCAAGACGGTCGGCTCGGGAGTCGTCACGGAAATCTTGGCCTAAATCGGTAGGCGATTGACAGATACCGTAGGAGTAACGAAGTGAAAGTCGATCAGCGTATAAGAATTCGGTTGAGGGGATTTGACTACCGTGTCTTGGATCAATCGGTAGGTGAAATCGTTGAAACTGTTCGCCGGAGTGGAGCGAAGGTGGTTGGTCCGATTCCTCTCCCTACTCGAATTGAAAAGATTACGGTTCAGCGATCGACACATGCCGATAAGAAATCTCGAGAGCAGTTTGAAATGCGAACGCATAAGAGGCTGTTGGACATTATGGAGCCGACTCCGGAAACGATGGATTCGTTGATGAAGCTCAATCTGGCGGCTGGCGTGGATGTAGAAATTAAGTTGTGAGTGCAGAAGGGCTCTTTCTGTTGCCAGATCTGCTCATAATCAAAAGATTTTGATCGTACAGCACATTGGAAGAATATGACAAACGGACTAATCGGCAAAAAGCTCGGCATGACGCAAGTATTCGATGAGAGTCGCCTAACTCCGGTGACGGTGATTGAAGCTGGTCCTTGTCGAGTGGTGGGGGTTCGTACTAAAGAAAAAAATCGCTATGAGGCGGTTCAGCTTTCCTTTGGAGAAGTCAAAGAGAGCCGTCTTTCAAAGGCGGAACTTGGACACTTGAAGAAAAGCCAAGCCCCGGCGAGCCGCATCTTGCGAGAGTTTAAAAAGGATGGGGAGTTGGCGGTTGGTCAGCTTGTCACGGTGGGAATGTTTAAGAAGGGTGATTGGGTCGATGTGATCGGCGTGTCAAAGGGGAAGGGCTTTCAGGGGGTTGTTAAGCGGCATCATTACGCAGGTGGCCCGGAATCTCACGGATCTATGTTTCATCGTGCTCCAGGTTCGATAGGAGCGAGTTCTTTCCCGTCTCGTGTGTGGAAGGGGAAGACTTTACCGGGGCATATGGGTGCAGAGCGCGTGACTGTTCAGCGATTGAAAGTGATTGAGTCACGGTCAGAGGAAAATCTTTTATTCATCCGTGGAGCGGTCCCTGGGGCCGCCAATGGGATCGTTGTTGTTCGGAAATCAAAGAAGAGTTAGCATGCCTACGATTGATTTGGTTGATTTGCAAAAAAAGAAAGTCGGGACGGTAGACTTGTCGGCGCACGTATTTGGTTGTGAGCCGCGGGTGGCGCTCGTGCACGAGGCGGTTGTGATGCAGCGTGCCTGTGAGCGCCGTGGAAATGCGTCCACATTACGACGCGGTGAGGTGAGTGGGTCCGGGAAGAAGCCTTGGAAGCAGAAGCATACTGGGCGTGCAAGGGCTGGATCGCTCCGCTCTCCTGTGTGGCGTCATGGTGGAAGTGTGTTTGGGCCAAAGCCGCGCAGTTATGCCTACTCGATGCCGAAGAAGAAGTATCGCGCTGCACTTCAGAGTGCGCTTTCTGCGAAGGTGGCTGGTGGAATGTTGTTCGTCGTGACTGATCTATCTCTGCAGCAGCCAAAAACTAAGTTCCTGGCTCAGGCCTTGAGTGGATTCAGTGCGGGTGGTGAAGTGCTTCTGGTTGCTGGGAAGGCTCAGTCTGGCATCCTGCAGGCTGCTGGTAACTTGACGGCCGTGAAGGTGCTCAGTGCGGATCAGCTTAATGTCTATGATGTCGTTCGTGCTCAAGTTGTTGTGATTTCAGAGCATGAGCTTGGCCCGATAAATGAGGTCTGGTCATGAAAGAGGGTATGCACTGGGTGCTGGTTCAGCCTCTCCTGACGGAGAAGATCACAGGGCTTCGTGAGCAAACCAATACGGTTGGTTTTGTGGTTCACCCTGAAGCCAATCGGGTGCAGGTGAAGCAAGCCGTCGAGGCATTGCTCAAGGTGAAGGTTGATAAGGTGAATTTGATGAATGTGCGAGGGAAGATGAAGCGCTTAGGTCGGTTCGCGGGAAGACGCTCAGATTGGAAGAAGGCCTTTGTGACTCTGAAGGAAGGCGAAAAGTTGGAGATGTACGAGAGCGCCTAGTTTGCAAGCGTTTCACTAGTGGTTCTTTAAGGGCTGGAATGTAGGAGTCGTCTTTATGGGATTAAAAGTGTATCGTCCCACTTCCCCAGGTCGTCGGGGGATGACCGCAGTAGGGACTGAAAATTTGTCCAAGAAAAGGCCGGAGAAGTCACTGACCTCATTTCATCTTCGGACGGGTGGACGAAATAATGATGGGCGAATGACGGTTCGATTCCGAGGGGCTGGGCATAAGCGGCTGTATCGCATCATTGATTTTCGTCGAGATAAGGTTGGTGTTCCTGCGAAGGTTGCGGCAATTGAGTATGATCCAAATCGCTCGGCAAGGATCGCGCTTTTGAAATATCGTGATGGAGAAAAGCGGTACATTTTGGCGCCGGTAGGACTCTCTATTAATGATGAAGTGCAGTCTGGGCCACAGGCTGAGATCAGGCCAGGAAATGCTTTGCCATTGGTCAATATGCCGCTTGGAACGACGATCCATAACATCGAATTGAAGGCTGGAAAGGGTGGACAGCTGATCCGAAGCGCTGGTGGATTTGCTCAAGTTATGGGCCGTGATGGAGACTATGTGCAGGTCCGTTTGAAGTCTGGAGAAATGCGAAGGGTTTTGGGACACTGCATGGCAACGGTTGGGCAAGTGGGAAACGTGGATCATGAGAACGTGAGCGTTGGAAAGGCGGGGAGAACTCGCTGGAAAGGGAAGCGGCCGCACGTTCGAGGCGTCGTCATGAATCCTGTTGACCATCCTCACGGTGGAGGTGAGGGGAAGTCTGGTCAGGGCAATCCGCATCCAGTTTCCCCCTGGGGGCTCCCCACGAAGGGGTACAAGACACGACACAATAAGAAGACCGATAAATTCATAATTGCCCGACGTAAGTCAGGAGTGCGCAATGCCTAGATCAGTCAGTAAGGGCGCTTTTGTTGACGGCCATCTTCTTAAAAAAGTCGAGCAGATGAATCAAACGAAGGATCGAAAGCTGATCAAGACGTGGTCACGGCGATCGACGGTCGTGCCTGACATGATCGGTCATACCTTTGCGGTTCATAATGGGAAGAAGTTCATTCCTGTCTTTGTTACCGAAAATATGGTCGGACATAAGCTTGGTGAATTTTCTCCGACTCGGTTTTTTAAGGGACATGGTCAGGCTAAGACTGAAAAGGCTGTCGCTCTCAAGTAGGGGCTTGTGAACTGAATTTGATTCGCAGGGGCGACAGGATCCGACGATTTGAACTTGGAACGTTGAAGGGTGACAGGATTGCACGATGAGTGAAGCACATGCCATTCTTAGATTTGTTCGTGTTGCACCGAGAAAAGCTAAGCCGGTGATCGATATGATTCGAGGTCAGCAAGTTCCAATGGCTCTGGCCATGTTGAAGCACACGCCTCGGCATGCAGCACGGGTGGTGGAGAAACTCTTGCGCTCCGCAGTGGCGAACGCGGAACTGAAGGAGTTGGGTGATAGCGAGTCGATGGTTGTTTCCCGGGCTTTTGTCAACTGCGGTCCTACCTACAAACGTGTAAGGGCCAGGTCCATGGGGAGAGCCAATGCAATCCAGAAGCGTACCAGTCACATTACGGTGGTAGTTGCAGCGTCAGGAGATCGAGGGAAAAAGAAGTAGGTTGATTATTATTTATTGAGGCATAGCGCGCATGGGTCAGAAAACACATCCAATTGGTTATCGGCTTGGTTATAACTACACCTGGAGTTCTCGGTGGTATGCCGGGAAGGATTATGCCAAGTTACTTCATCAAGACGTGAAGATCAGAAAGGTCGTGAAGGCCCGCCTTTACCACGCTGGCGTCGCAAAGGTCGAAATCGAGCGTTCTGGTGATCAGACGCGAGTCATTATTCATACGGCTCGACCCGGAATCATTATCGGTCGAAAGGGTGCGGAAGTCGATAAACTCAAGGCTGATCTTGAGAAGCAGTATGGTGGGCAGGTTTATATCACGGTCAAGGAAATCAAGAAGCCGGAGCTTGATGCGCAACTGGTGAGTGAGAATGTCGCGACGCAGCTTGAAAAGCGGGTGGCATTCCGGAGGGCGATGAAGCGAAGCGTGCAGTCGGCACTGCGGCTTGGTGCGCAGGGGATCAAGATTATGGTGGCTGGTCGTTTGGGCGGGGCCGAAATCGCGAGGACTGAATGGTATCGCGAAGGCCGTGTTCCTCTACATACCCTTCGGGCTGAAATTGATTATGGTTTTGCTGAGGCCCATACAACGATGGGGCAGATCGGGGTGAAGACGTGGATCTATAAAGGCGAACTTCTCCCTGTGCAACCCATGAAAGCCGAGTCAACATTGGATAGACGGTTTGGGTGAGGAGATTAAGCTGTGTTAGCCCCTAAGAAAGTCAAATTTAGAAAGATGCAAAAAGGCCGTATGAACGGGAAGGCCTACCGTGGTGGTCAGATTACCCTTGGTGAGTTTGGCTTGAAAGCACTGGAACCAGGATGGGTGACGAGTCGCCAAATCGAAGCTGCCCGAATCGCCATTACGCGATATGTGAAGCGAGGCGGCCAGGTTTGGACAAGAATTTTCCCAGATAAGCCAATAACCAAGAAGCCGGCTGAGACTCGAATGGGAAAAGGGAAGGGTAACCCTGAGTACTGGGTGGCAGTTGTAAAGCCAGGTCGGATTCTCTATGAGATGGACGGAGTTACTCCGGAGACTGCACGTGAAGCGTTCAGACTTGCCTCTCACAAGTTGCCGGTCGCGACGAAGTTGGTTGTTCGCGGTGAGTTTGGATAAAGGTAAAAGGGGAGCTGGTCAACTTGCGGGGGAACGTGGAGAAGGTCTATGGCGCTTGATGTGAAAGAGTTGCGAAGTATGGGTGCGGGAGAACTTCAAGAGAAGGAGCAGCAGCTTGTGCAGGAGCTGTTTACGCTTCGCTTTCAGTTTGGGACAGGTCGACTCGAGAACCCGATGCAAATTCGAAAGACGAAACGTGATATCGCAAGAGTCAAGACGGTGCTCAATCAGGTTCGGAGCCAAACTGACGAATCGAAAAGGTAAAGGATGCTATGGCTGAGGTGGTAAAGCGGCGCCACTGGTACGGTGATGTCGTTAGTAACAAAATGCAGAAGACAGTTGTCGTGGTGGTGTCTCGGTCGGTTGTTCATCCCGTCTATAAGAAGGTGTTGAGGCGGGTGACAAGGTTAAAGGCCCATGATGAAAGCGGTGTGTGCAAGGTGGGAGATCGGGTGAAGTTGGTTCAAACCCGTCCACTGAGTAAGGAAAAAAATTGGCGGGTGGTTCAGGTTATGGAGAAGGGGCAGCCTGAGAAATAGCAGAGTTCGACTAGTTTTATTAGGCATTTGAGATTCGTGGGAATTTATCAATGATTCAGAATTATACATACATGGATGTGGCTGATAACTCCGGGGCGAAGCAAGCCATGTGCTTTCACGTCTTTGGGGGCACGCGTCGTCGATACGCGTCGTTAGGGGATGTGGTGGTCGTGGCTGTTAAGGAGGCCATCCCTCAGGCCAGTGTTAAAAAAGGGGATGTGAGTCGGGCGGTTATTGTTCGAACGACGAAAGAAGTTCGGCGGGAAGATGGGTCTTACATCAAGTTCGATAGAAATGCTTGTGTGTTGATCAATAAAGAGGGCGAACCTATCGGGACGCGTATCTTTGGCCCGGTTGCTCGGGAACTCCGCTGGAAGAAATTCATGAAGATCATCTCATTGGCACCAGAAGTCTTATAGGGTCGGACGAGCGAGGAGTGTTGTGCAAGTACTTCGAAAAAGCAGAATTAGAAAAGGCGACACGGTGATTGTCATATCCGGTCGTGAGCGTGGGAAGACGGGTAAGGTGATGTCCGTTGACCTTCGCGCAGGCAAGCTGATCGTCGAAAAGCTGAATGTCATTAAACGGCATACGAAGCCTAATCAGAAGGCAAAACAAGGGGGAATCCTGGAGCGAGAGGCGCCTCTCCAGATTTCTAATGTTATGTTTTTCTGTCCTGTTACGCAAAAGCCGACACGAGTAGGGATGCGAACTCAGGATGATGGGCGGCGGGTGCGTTTCAGCAAGAAATCTAATGAGACTCTGGAATAGGGTTGGCAATGGCTAAGGAACCAAAAAATCGAACGAGTAAACCCGCGGAAAAAAAATCTCCGAAGAAAGAAGCGCCGCAGCTCGATCAGGGGAGTGCTGAGTCTAAGTTTCGGCCAAGACTCAGAGACGTGTATGATCAGCAGGTCGTACCGGCGCTAATGAAGGAATTTGGGTATAAGAACGTTATGCAGGTCCCCAAGCTTGAGCGGGTCGTGCTGAACATCGGCATGGGTGAAGCTATTCAAAATGTCAAGCTGCTGGAAAGTGCCGTAACTGAATTGGGTATGATTACCGGGCAAAAGCCTGTTGTGACTCGCGCGAAGAAGGCTATTGCCGGATTCAAGCTCCGGCAGGGCCTTCCAATCGGCACGAAGGTGACGCTCCGTAGTCGTCGGATGTACGAGTTTTTTGATCGCTTAGTGACATTGGCGCTTCCACGAATCCGAGATTTTCGTGGTGTCTCTCCAAAGGCATTCGATGGCCGCGGAAACTATACGCTTGGGTTGAAGGAGCAGTTGATCTTCCCGGAAATTAAGTACGATGAAGTGGCCTCGATTCACGGTATGGATATTACGGTTGTGACAACCGCCAAAACGAATGATGAAGGAAAGGCTTTGTTGAAGTATCTCGGGATGCCGTTCCGAACATAAAGAATAGCGCGAGCCTCTGGTCTCGGTTGGACGGAAGGAGTTCTTGTGTCACGTTTAGCATTAAGAAATAAAGCCGCGACGAAACCAAAGTTTTCGACCCGCCAGTATCATCGATGTGGTGTGTGTGGAAGAGTTCGGGGGTATCTGCGTCGGTTTCGGATGTGTCGAATCTGTTTTCGTGTGCTGACCCTCAGGGGAGAGATTCCTGGAGTGAGAAAGTCTAGCTGGTAGCCAGTACGTGTGGATAAGTGGTGGTCAACTAAAGAATAGCATAGAGGGGTAGAAGGATACAGCATGGTTACCGATCCAATCGGCGATCTTCTTGTTCGGTTAAAAAATGGCGCCCAACGGCGCTATGAAACAGTAACGGTTCCAACCTCAAAACTCAAACGAGCAATCCTTGAGATCTTGAAAAGGGAAGGCTACGTTGAGGGGGTTGAAGACAGCGTTGAGCATGGGCATCCCGTCCTCCAAGTGCGCCTTCGCTATGTGGGGGAAGGACAGCCAATGATCACGGGGCTCGAGCGCATTAGTAAGCCGGGCCGTCGGGTCTATGTTGGGAGTCAGGATATTCGAAAGGTTCGGAATGGAATTGGTGTGTCTATCCTTTCGACATCTAAAGGAATCATGACAGACCAAGAATCTCGCAAAAGTCATCTCGGGGGCGAGGTTCTCTGCTCGGTATGGTAAGGATACTGGTCGTTTGGACCTCGGGGTGAAGGGTGTAGGAGAGCATGTCTCGTATTGGGAAAAAGCCGATCACTATTCCGTCCGGAGTGGAAGTGAAAACCACTGGATCAACCGTGACTGTGAAGGGTCCTTTGGGGAAGTTAGACTGGTCGCTCATGCAGGGACTTGATGTGGCTGTCAAGGATGGCCAGGTACTTGTCGGTCGATCCAGCGATGATCGTAAGGTAAGAGCGTTGCATGGGCTCACTCGTGCGGAGTTGAGTAACATGATCCAGGGTGTCACCAAGGGGTATGAGCGTTCGCTTGAGATTACAGGAGTTGGCTACAAGACCCAACTTCAAGGCCGAACCTTGAGCTTTAATGTTGGGTATATCAACCCAGTTGTCTATGAAGTCCCAACCGGGATCGATGTGAAGGTTGATAAGCAAACTCTCATCAATGTCAAAGGGGTTGACAAGCGGTTAGTTGGTCAAGTTGCGGCCGACCTCCGGGCCATTAAGCCGCCCGATGTGTATAAGCAAAAGGGTGTTCGTTATGCTGGTGAAACCTTGCGCAAAAAAGAAGGCAAAACCGGGAAGTAGGAATTCACAATGAATGCTGCAGATAAAGTTCAACAGCTTGAACGGCGGCGTAGGCGTGTACGCCAAGCCATTTTTGGTACCACTGAGCGTCCTCGCTTAAACGTTTTCAGGAGTACATCCCATATCTATGCTCAGATCATTGATGATGTTCGAGGGACGACCATTGCTGCCGCGTCTACTCTGGATAAAGCGATTCGTACATCGGTCAAATCAACCGGTGGTATTGAAGCGGCTAAAGCCGTAGGGAAGCTAATCGCTGATCGCGCCAAGGCGGTGAAGGTTACGACAGTGGTCTTTGACCGTGGTGGGCGGATGTATCATGGCCGCATCAAAGCGTTGGCCGATGCTTCTCGCGAGGGTGGCCTTCAATTTTGAATGCAGGCCCTGAGCGGCATACGTGGATAGGGTTGATGACGATTCACTATTCCAGAAATTAACTGAATGTTGGACTGAGGGGTGCGAGCGTGCGAGTCAATCCCGATGAACTGAGTCTGAAAGACAAAGTGGTGTTTATCAACCGCGTGGCAAAGGTGGTCAAGGGTGGTAAGCGGTTCAATTTTTGCGCGCTGGTTGTTGTTGGTGACGGCCATGGCTGGGTTGGGATTGGTAAGGGGAAGGCGGCCGAGGTGCCTGTTGCGATTTCGAAAGCTGTGGAGCAAGCCAAGAAGCATCTTGTTCATGTTCCCCTTAAGGGTGGGACGATTCCGCACGAGGTTCATGGTCTCTTTGGGGCAGAACATGTGTTGTTAAAACCTGCTGTAGATGGGACAGGGATCATTGCAGGAGGTGCGGTTCGCGCCGTTGTTGAATTGGTAGGCGCGCATAATGTTATCGCAAAGACCTTAGGGCGTGGGAATCCGTTCAATGCGGTTCGTGCCACACTTGATGGTCTCATGCAGCTGAGAAATATTGATGATGTACTTCGTTTCCGTCGACAAACGACGGATGAAGG
>JAHBWQ010000078.1 GCA_019636915.1 Nitrospira sp.
ATAGCCTGCATCAGGCCAACGTTTCCTTCTTGGATCAGATCCATGTGGTCGGCGCCGGTGTGGAGATACTCGGCCGCGATCGACACGGAGACGCGCAAGTTGGCCATGATGAGTCTGACCGCCGCCTCCCGACTGCCATGGGTGCGGTATTCCTGGACGAGCTGCAGCTCTTCTTCTTTCGACAGATAGGGGTGACGGCGGACTTCGGCCAGGTATTGTTGCAGCGCGGTAACCGGTACCACGGAGGTGCTGTCGGCAGGCTGGGAGCCGCCGGAGGCAGGGATGTCCAGCACCAGTGATGCGGCGTCGGCCTCGATCTCCTTGTCATCTGGCGGCTCAAGGATTTCCGGCTCCAGGGCTTCGCCCGACTCGTTCTGTACCCGGTCCTGGTCACTCATCGCGAGCGTGACTATAGCAGAAATGAGCCGTCTGAAGGGTGTCTTACGAAAGAGCCTGAGGATAGACAAGCCTCTCTTGCACTCGTCAAAGGGGCTTCCCTATAGTGCCTGGCTGAATAGGGAGGTACAGGGTGTCCGAGATCTGGAGAATTGTGAAAAGCGGTCATTGGCCGTCGCTGGTAGGAGCCTGGGTTCACCTCACGGTCAGTTTTATGGTCTGGTTGCTGGTCGCGGCGATGAGCCTCCCGCTTGCCGCCGCCTTGCAGTTGACGGACGCCCAGGTCGCCTGGCTGGTATCCTTGCCCCTTCTCGGTGGAGCCGTGTTACGGATGATCGCCGGATGGAGTGCGGATTGGCTGGGGGCACGCCATACGGCGGTTGTGATTCTCGCGGTGGAGTTACTGGTGCTGTTGTGGGGATGGGGTGGGGTGACCGACTATGGGCAGGCACTGGTTTTTTCACTTGGTCTCGGTGTGGCTGGGGCGAGTTTCGCCGTGGCGCTTCCAATTGCCAGCCGTGTCTATCCGCCTCCGGCTCAGGGACTCATCCTGGGCATTGCTGCCTCAGGGAATGTCGGCACAGTATTGATTCTCTTCTTGGCGCCGCGCTGGGCGGCTGTGATGGACTGGCATCAGGTCTGTGGGATTATGGCCGCTGTTGTTGCGGCGACCCTGGTCGGCTTTGAGTTGCTGGTCCCACGAACACCACCGGTTCTTGATGTCTGCGTGGGGGCCTGGTGGCATCATGTCGTGGAGCTGATTCAGCAGCGATCGGCCTATTGGCTCTGCTTCCTCTATGCGGTCACCTTTGGTGGCTTTGTGGGGCTCTGCAGCGTGATCCCACTCTTACTGCATGATGTGTATGGTGTCGAGGCGATTCCGGCTGGGATTGTAGCGGCCCTCTGTGGGTTGATCGGCAGTGTGATCCGTCCGGTCGGCGGGTATGTGGCGGATCGGCACGGGGGATTGCGGGCGCTCTATTATGTGTTGCCGGCTATTGCGGGGGCGGTCGTTGCCGTCGTGAGTCCGTCACAGAGCATGGGTGTCGTGATGATGGTGGTCGCGACGGCGGCGATGGGGTTCGGCAACGGCGTGGTCTTTCAGCTTGTCGCCGAATGGTTTCCCCAGGATATCGGATTGGCTTCGGGTGTAGTCGGTGCGGCAGGTGCCGTCGGTGGATTTGTGCTCCCGATTCTGATCGGCACGATGAAGGGGCTCTCCGGGAGCTACGAGTTAGGGTGTTGGCTCTTTGCCGGGCTTGCGGTTTGTGCCTGGGGGACCGTGATGGTGGCGTTACGTCCGAACGGATCGTCCCCGGTGAATCTTCCTTCCTGAAAACCCCTGTCATTCAAGCAGCCAACAAAAAAATCATGTTCAAGGTTCGGTCTGAAGTGCTAGATTGGGTACCTTATGCCTAGCCCGTTCAATCACATTGAAGACGCGATTCGGGATATCAAGAAGGGGAAATTTATCATCCTCGTTGACGATGAAGATCGTGAAAATGAGGGAGATCTCGTCATCGCTGCAGAAAAGGTCACTCCGCAGGCGATCAACTTTATGGCAAAGCATGCCCGTGGCCTGATTTGTTTAGCCTTGACACCTGAACGGGTGGAAGAATTGCAGTTGCCTCAGCAAGCTGCGGAGAATACCGCCATGTTCGGGACGGCGTTTACGGTCTCGATCGATGCGCGGAAAGACATTACGACCGGTATTTCCGCTGCCGATCGAGCCACGACTATTCATGTGGCGATCGACTCAAAATGTAAGCCGAGCGATCTCGCTCGCCCTGGACACGTGTTCCCGCTCAAGGCGCAAACAGGGGGTGTGCTTCGGCGTGCCGGACAAACAGAAGGATCGGTAGATCTGGCACGGTTGGCCGGGCTCAAGCCTGCCGGAGTGATTTGTGAGATTATGAATGCCGACGGGACCATGGCTCGGGTACCAGAGCTGGCGAAATTTGCGAAGGCCCATAAGCTGAAGATGGTGACGGTGAAGGCCTTGATCGAATACCGGATGCGGAGGGAAACCTTCGTCAAACGGGCAGCGAGCGCAAGGCTGCCGACTACGTTTGGGGAATTCGAGGCGGTTGCGTTTGAGAATCAAATCGACGGCGTGACCCATATTGCGTTGGTGAAGGGACGACTTGAGGGCGGGATGCCGACGCTGGTTCGCGTCCATTCCGGATGCCTGACCGCCGATGCGCTCGGGTCACTGCGGTGTGATTGTCGTGACCAGCTCCACTCCGCAATGGACATCATTCAGAAGGAAGGCCGAGGAGTCCTGTTGTATTTGAATCAGGAAGGCCGAGGCATTGGGTTGCTCAACAAGGTCAAGGCCTATGGACTTCAAGATCGAGGCAGTGACACGGTTGAAGCTAATTTGCAGCTCGGCTTCAAGCCTGATCTCCGTGACTACGGTGTCGGCGCACAAATCTTGGCGAATCTTGGTCTGCACCAGATTCGGTTGATTACAAATAATCCGAGGAAGATCGTTGGGATTGAAGGCTATGGCCTCAAGGTTGTGGAGCGGGTTCCCATTGAGATTGCCCCCCGTGCGGCCAATGTGCGGTATTTAAAGACCAAGAAAGCGAAGCTGGGGCATCTCCTTAAGAAGGTCTGAGCGGGTCTGCCGGGCCGGCATGATTCCGAATGAGCCGGTGGATGGAGTCTTGGAATTCATGGCGAAGAAACCGGTACGTACAGCAGTGGGACTTCGGTTCGGCATTGTCGCGGCACGGTTTAATCAGCGGATCACCGGCAAGTTGCTGCGTGCCTGTACCGACACCCTGGCGCACTGCGGTGTGGCTCCAAATGACGTTCAGATCGTGCGTGTGCCGGGGGCGTTTGAACTCCCCCTGGTTGCTCGTACGATGGCGCGGGCGAATCGCTTTGATGCGGTGATTTGTTTGGGTGCCGTGATTCGCGGTGATACGCCCCATTTCGACTACATCTGCTCGGAAGTGAGTCGTGGAATCGGCCAGGCTGCTTTAGAGACAGGGGTGCCGATTATTTTTGGCGTGCTGACCACTGAGACTGTGACGCAGGCAGAGGAACGTGCGGACGAGAGGAAATTCAACCGCGGCGGTGCGGCGGCACAATCTGCGATCGAGATGGTGAAGGTCATGCGGATGCTTCGAGGAGATGTTCGCGAGGTGGAAAGTGGAAAGTCGGCAAGTCAACATCGTCTGGCAGGAAGACGAATAAAACGGTGACGCATCTCGCGTGTCACTCTGTAAACGTACCAACTTTTCACCGTGATGACTTGGTAGCGTTCTGACTATGGGTACCCGTCACCAAGCCCGCGAGCGGGCCTTGCAGATTCTTTTTCAGCACGACATTCATGGAAAGGGCGAGCTTCGTCTGGATGAGTTTTGGCGCGAGTACTCCGTTTCTGATGAGTCACGGGCTTTTGCGGAGCGGCTGGTTCGTGGGGTGCTGGAACATCGAAAGGAGCTCGATACCACCATCGCGAAGTATGCGACGAACTGGACTGTGAATCGCATGCCCGTCGTCGATCGCAATATCTTGCGGGCCGGGCTCTATGAGTTACTGTGGGTCGATGAGGTCCCTGCAAAGGTTACGATGGATGAATCGATTGAGTTGGCCAAGAGTTTCGGGGATGATGATGCCTCCAAGTTTGTGAATGCCGTGCTGGACAAGGCGTTGGCGACCGAGTCACGATTGGCCGCGAAACGGGCGGACCCGAATCGTCCGATGTGGAGGAGAGTAGACGGTGATTGAACGGTATACACGTCCCCAAATGAAGGCCATTTGGGACTTGAAGCACAAATATGAAATCTGGCTGGAGGTTGAGCTCCAGGCCTGTGCGGCGTTTGAACAGGCCAAGCTGGCTCCTCGTGGGACCACAGCTCGAATCCGAAAGAGGGCCAGAATCGACATCGACCGGATCGCCGAGATTGAGAAGGTCACGAAACATGATGTGATTGCCTTTCTGGAATCACTCATGGACAACGTGGGGCCGGACCATCGGTTTCTTCACATGGGGCTGACTTCGTCGGATATTGTCGATACGTCACTGGCCGTGCAAATGACCGAGGCACTTGACGTGATCCTGGGCGGAGTCGAACGGCTGCTGGTTGTCTTGCAACGGCAGTCCTTCCGGTATAAGGACCTGGTGATGGTGGGGCGGTCTCACGGCATTCACGGGGAGCCGATCTCTTTTGGATTGAAACTTGCCCTCTGGTATGAGGAAGTCGGTCGCCATCAAGCACGGTTGCGATCGGTGAGAAACGAAATTGCGGTCGGCAAGTTGTCCGGGGCCATGGGGACCTTTGCGCACCAGGGGCCCGAGATTGAAGAGTATGTCTGTGCCAAGCTCGGCTTGAAGGCCGATCCTGTGTCCAATCAGGTGGTCCAACGAGATCGCCATGCATCCTATGCGACGGCGCTCGCCCTGCTTGCGGCCAGTATCGAGAAATTTGCCACGGAGATTCGTCACCTTCAGCGTACGGAAGTGCTCGAGGCCGAGGAGTATTTCTCCGAAGGCCAAAAGGGCTCCTCGGCGATGCCCCATAAACGGAACCCGATTATCTCGGAGAATTTGTGCGGGCTGGCCCGACTCGTGCGGGCGAACAGTCTCGCCGCTATGGAAAACGTCGCGCTGTGGCATGAACGGGACATCAGCCATTCGTCGGTGGAACGGGTGATCATGCCGGATAGTACGATTCTGGTCGATTACATGCTGGCCAAGGTCACCGATCTCATCGAGCATTTGGTCGTCTATCCGGATCGCATGCGGCGGAACCTCGAACTGACCGGGGGCCTTGTCTATTCACAGCGATTGCTGTTGGCGCTCATCGATAAGGGAGCGCAACGAAAAGAATCATACGAAGCGGTTCAGCGGAATGCGATGGCCTCCTGGCGGGGGGGCGGCGCACTGCAAGACTTGGCTGAAAAGGATCCCTTTATCTCACAACATCTGAACGGGCGCGAGATTGCCGCCTGTTTCAACCCGCAATACTATCTGCGCCATCTCGACCAAATCTATCGACGAGTATTCGGACGGACAAGCGTGTCGTCCGGCGTCAAGAAAAGGAGGGCGAGGTCATGATGCTCCTGTTCGTCCGGACGGCGATGTGTTGTGTCCTTTTCTTAGGGCTCTGGTTTGCTCCTGCCTCTGCGGGGGTGGATCGGGAGAAACTCCTGACCGATGCCGGAGTCTACGGAAGTTTTGCCGTCTTTGCGCTTGATGACCAGTGGGGAAAACTCGATTCCTCGATCCGCATCGCTCGTCTGGCAACGCTCAAGGGGGTAGTCGAACAGCATCGTGAGCATGTGGCGATCGATCTGTACGTGCTTCGCGGTCTTTCCGATCATGCCGATCTGTTGTTCCGTATTCATGCGATGGAATTGCGCGACATTCAAGCGTTCCTGCTCGACTTGAAGAGCAGTCAATTCGGGCGACATCTCAAGACAGCCGGAATCATGCATGGGCTGACGAAGAAACCAACGTATGTTCCTGGATTTTCTGAGCAGATGAAGGCGGACCTCATGGCTCCGAGCGAGCCAGGTCAGAAGCCCTATGCGATCGTCATCCCGGTCAAGAAATCGGCCGAATGGTGGGGCCTGGATCGTGACAAGCAGGTTAGCATGATGCAAGAACATACTGCCGCCGCACTTCCCTACGTGAAGACGGTCAAACGGAAACTGTATCACTCGACAGGCTTGGACGACCTGGACTTCATTACCTATTTTGAAACCTCGAAACTAGAGGACTTTCATCATTTGGTGTTGTCGCTTGAGAAGGTGAAAGAGTTCCAGTATGTTCGTCGACTTGGTCATCCGACGCTCTTAGGGGTACTGCAATCGGTCGACGAGGTGATTGAGTCATTGGTCCAGTGAGCTGGAGGTTGAGGTTCGATCATGCCGACAGGGGAACTGCTCTACGAAGGCAAGGCTAAAAAAATTTTTTCGACCGGGAATCCGGACCAGGTCATCCAGTATTTCAAGGACGACGCGACAGCCTTCAATGCCCAGAAACGCGGCACCATCGTCGAAAAAGGGGTGATCAATAACAAGGTCTCGGAGCGCCTCTTTCGACTGTTGGAGCAGAGTGGGGTACGTACCCATTTTGTGGAACGGTTGAATGATCGCGAAATGCTTGCGAAGCGCGTTCGAATTGTCCTGGTCGAGGTCGTGGTTCGAAACACGGTGGCAGGCAGTCTGGCAACGCGGCTGGGATTGAAAGAAGGGAATCGGATTGATCCGGCGATTGTTGAGTTTTATTACAAAAACGACGCGCTGGGTGACCCGCTGGTCAATGACGACCATTTGCGGTTGATGAATGTCGCAACGCCTGGTGTCTTGCGGGAGCTGCGCGAACAAGGACACGCGGTGAACAAAGTTCTGAAGCCGTTCTTTGCAGAACGGAAGATGCAGCTGGTCGATTTCAAGCTCGAGTTTGGAGTGTTCCATAACAAATTGATCCTGGCAGACGAAATTTCTCCGGACACCTGTCGCTTCTGGGATATGGCAACTGGCGAGTCGATGGATAAGGATCGGTTCCGGAAGGATATGGGGAAGATCGAAGAGGCCTATCAGGAGGTGCTGAAACGGGTGTGTGGGTAAGAGAAGGGGGCGGCGGGATTATCCTCCGTGCTCGCGCAACGCGCATACGGGACTGATGGGATTACGATTGAAGCGGGTGATGCTCGTTGCATGCGCGCAGTTGAGGATAATCCCGCCGTCCCCTTCAAGAAGGTAAGAGTGGAGAGGGAAGAAAGAAGAGATGCTGCGGGCGTACTTGAATTATGGGTTGATCGCGTCGGTGGTGGTCTGGGCGGCCATTATTGGGGTGATGGCCTATCGGCTGAACGAGTCGCCGTGGCGGTGGGCGTTCGTGGGGTTGGTGTTTTGTGGTGGGCTGACCATTGCCGTGATTCTGTGGATCAAGAAATATGTAGATCGGCTGAATGAAGCCGAAGAGAAGCGGGAGCGTTCATCGTGAAAGCCAAAATTCATGTCACCCTGAAGCAGGGAATCTTGGATCCACAAGGAAAGGCGATCGAACATGCGCTGGACTCGCTGGGGTTTACGCATGCGGCCAATGTTCGTGTCGGGAAGTATATGGAGCTGGACCTCAATCAGACCGATAAGGTCAAAGCTGAGGCTGAAGTGAAGGCGATGTGCGAGAAGCTCTTAGCAAATACGATCATTGAAGAATATCGGTACGAGCTGGGGTAGTGCTGTGTACTGAGTGTTTTAGAAGATCTTGAACTCTCACGCAATCTCCTCACGCAGTACTCAGGACTGAACGTATGAACATCGGTGTCGTTGTTTTTCCAGGTAGTAATTGCGATCACGATTGCCGGTATGTCTTTCAGGACGTGCTAGGGCAAACTGTCTCCATGGTGTGGCACAAGGAAACGTCCTTAGCCGGGTTGGACGCGATCATCCTTCCGGGTGGGTTTTCCTACGGTGACTATCTTCGAACAGGAGCGATCGCGCGGTTCTCCCCGGTCATGCAGGCGGTCAAACAGTTTGCCGCTGGGGGTGGGTTGGTGATCGGGATTTGCAATGGATTTCAGATTCTCTTGGAGGCAGGCTTGTTGCCCGGTGCCATGCTGCGAAATCAATCGCTGCATTTTATCTGTCGTGAGGCCTATGTGAAAGTCGAGAACGCTGCGACACCGTTTACGAGTCTCTATACGTCAGGACAGGTGCTCAAGATCCCTATCGCACACGCAGACGGGAACTATTATACCGATCCAGTCACATTGGCCGGTCTTCAAGCCAATGCACAGATTATCTTCCGATATTGTACGGCCGACGGGACAGTGACGTCGGGAGCTTGTCCCAATGGGTCACTCGACAATATTGCCGGCATCCGCAATGCTGAAGGCAATGTCCTGGGGATGATGCCGCATCCGGAGCGCTGCGCAGAGGCGATGTTGGGGAATGAAGATGGGCGGCTCCTCTTTCAATCGATGATCACGTCGATGGGGTCAACGCAACGGGTTGGAGCAGGATGAA
Organism: Nitrospira sp.; assembly: GCA_019636915.1. Taxonomy (GTDB): domain Bacteria; phylum Nitrospirota; class Nitrospiria; order Nitrospirales; family Nitrospiraceae; genus Nitrospira_D. The sequence continues at coordinate 8,389 of JAHBWQ010000078.1, forward strand.
TGGGTCTGCGATCATCCCAGCTGCGGTCGTGCGGCAGAGGATTGAAGATGGGCTATTCTCGCGGTAAAGTATTGGGTCGGTTGCTTGTAGATCAGTTTTATATTTCTTTTTTATAAATGAGGAGGGGCGAGATGAAGCGTGTAGTAGCAGTGTTCGCGGCAGTCGGAATGTTGACCTTGGGGGCTGGTTTCACGGCATTTGCGGCAACGGATGATGGCAGCAAGCTTACGATTAAGAGTCCTGCGCCGGGCGCCAAGGTCGGGAGTGACGTTGAAGTTGTCTATGAACTCACGAAGGGCAGTCAGGCGACGCATGCGCATTGCTTTGTGGATGGCGAGTATCAGAAGGGATGGAAAGGGACCGTCAAGGGAATGTCGCCAGGCTCCCATGAGATCAAGGTTGTGGCGGCAGATAAAGATCATCAAACCTTGGCGGCTGAAGCGACTGTGAAAGTGGACGTGCATTAAGGTACGCTCGGAGTCGTAGAATTTAGACTGACTGATGGACCGGTAGAGTACGAAATGGTGCTTTGCCGGTCCAGTTGTGTTATCACCACAAACCTGTGGCATGCGTTCACTGCGCTGACCCTTGGGTAGTCCAAGGGGGATTCTCTTGAAAGCCATGGTGACTGTCACGCCTGAAGTATGACGTAGGCCGGCATGCCCTCTATTACTAATGATCTCATCGCTCAGCACAATCTGACGAGCGATGAATACCAGAAAATCATCGCTATTCTTGGGCGTGAGCCGAACATCACGGAGCTCGGGATGTTCTCTGTGATGTGGTCTGAGCACTGCTCATACAAGAGCTCGCGCGTGCACTTGAAGAAATTGCCGACGTCCGGGCCGCGCGTTGTCCAGGGACCAGGTGAAAACGCAGGGGCGGTTGATATCGGCGACGGGCTCTGTGTGGTCTTCAAAATGGAGTCGCATAACCACCCGTCGTTCATTGAGCCTTATCAGGGTGCTGCGACTGGGGTCGGCGGCATTCTGCGTGATATCTTCACGATGGGCGCGAGGCCGATTGCGCTGTTGGATTCCCTTCGGTTTGGAGAACTGCATTCTCCCAAGAATCGCCATCTCATGAAGGGGGTCGTCTCCGGCATTGCCGGATACGGCAACTGCATGGGTGTGCCGACTGTGGGGGGAGAGATTGTTTTCAACGATATCTATGCGCTCAATCCGCTGGTCAATGTATTTTGTCTGGGGATTGCCAAGAAAGACAAGATCTTCCGCGGAACGGCTGCAGGTGTCGGAAATCCTGTGATCTACTTCGGCTCTAAAACGGGACGCGATGGGATTCATGGCGCGACCATGGCGAGTGACTCCTTCGACGACACATCGGAACAGAAGCGTCCCACCGTTCAGGTCGGTGATCCCTTCACCGAGAAACTATTGTTGGAAGCCTGCCTTGAGCTGATGGAACGCGATTTGCTCGTTGGGATTCAAGATATGGGCGCTGCGGGATTGACGAGCTCTTCCTGTGAAATGGCTTCTCGCGCGGGCAATGGGATTGAGCTTGATCTCACGGTCGTGCCTCGGCGTGAGCCAGGCATGACGCCGTATGAGCTCATGTTGTCCGAGTCGCAGGAGCGCATGTTGATGGTAGCGAAGGCCGGCAAGGAAGAGGAATGTGTCGCGGTGTGCCGGAAGTGGGATCTGGACGTCGCGGTCGTTGGGAAAGTGACGGCTGACGGACTGCTGCGGGTGATGGATCAAGGAAAAATTGTTGCAGAGATTCCTGCAAAGGCCTTGGCTGACGATGGGCCCCGTTATGAACGGCCCTACCAGCCTCCAGCGTACCAAGATATGCTGACGAACCTGAATTATGACCTGATTCCCGATGTCAAAGATGCGAATACGGCGTTATTGGCATTGCTCGAATCTCCCACGATTGCCAGTAAACGGTGGGTCTACGAACAGTACGATCATATGGTGCGGACCAACACGATGGTCCGTCCAGGATCTGATTCGGCAGTGGTACGGATCAAGGACACGAACAAAGCGGTGGCCATGACGGTTGATTGCAATAGCCGCTATTGTTTGTTGAATCCCTATGAAGGAGCCCGTCTCGCTGTGGCAGAAGCGGCGAGGAATCTTGTTTGTTCAGGTGCCGCCCCGATCGGCTTGACCGATTGTCTTAATTTCGGCAATCCGGAGCGTCCCGATATTATGTGGCAATTCGTGATGGCGATCGAAGGCATGAAAGATGCCTGTGAACGGTTTCAGATCCCCATCGTGAGCGGGAATGTCAGTTTTTACAACGAAACGAACGGGCTCTCCATCTATCCCACTCCCATGTTGGGCATGGTCGGACTGATTGAGGATGCAGGGCGGACGATGACGCAGTGGTTCAAGTCGGAAGGGGACGACATCATCTTGCTTGGGAGCACCCGGGAGGATTTGGGAGGGTCGGAGTACATCAAGGTGGTGCAGGCTCGCGAACAGGGTTCCCCACCCTACTTAAATCTGGATACCGAGAAAGCACTCCACGATTGTGTCCTGTCGTTGATTCGTGACGGACTTCTGCAATCCGCGCATGATTGCTCGGACGGCGGTGTCGCCGTGGCGTTGGCTGAAAGCTGTATCTCCGGACCAGACGGAACGCGCGGTGCTATGGTAACCTTGACCAAGGGGCGGATTCGAAACGATGCGGTCCTATTCGGAGAGAGTCAGTCCCGCGTGGTGATTTCCGTAAGACCGAGTTGTCGCCAGGCAGTGCTCGATCGTGTGAGATCGTTCGGCGTGCCGGCCGATGTGATCGGTGCGGTTTCGGGTGATCGCCTGATCATCTCCGTCAGGCATGAAGGGATAGCGGAATGTCTGATCGATCAGCCGGTGTCCGGCTTATTGGATCGATGGGCCTGTGCATTGGAGCAATCACTGAATCACGCCTAATCGTCTGAGTCACAAAGGATCATGCAGAAAGAACTGCCGATCATATCTCCCGATAAGTTCCATGACGAGTGTGCGGTCTTCGGCGTGTATGGTCACGAAGAAGCGGCCAACCTGACGTATTTGGGATTGTACGCGTTGCAACATCGTGGCCAGGAGGCCTCCGGGATCGTTGCGGGGGACGGGGAGCAGTTTTTCATGCAGAAGGGCATGGGCCTTGTGGCAGACATTTTCCACAAGTCGGTCTTGGAGAAATTGCCTGGTCACATGGCCATCGGACATAACCGCTACTCCACCACCGGTGGCAACGATTTGAAGAATGTGCAGCCGTTGACGGTGAATTTTGCGCTCGGCAATCTCGCCTTAGCGCATAACGGAAATCTTATCAATGCCCAAATGCTTCGGCATGAGTTGGAGGCCTACGGGGCGATCTTCCAGTCGACATCGGATAGTGAGGTGATCATCCATCTCATCGCACATTCGCGCGCGGGCTCATTTCTGTCGAGGGTCGTCGATGCGTTGAGTCAAGTGCGAGGAGCTTTCTCGGTTGTGTTGATGACCGACAACGGGCTCATTGCCGCACGGGATCCCTATGGGCTGAGGCCGCTGTGTATTGGTCGCCTCCGTAGCGGCTGGGTGGTTGCTTCTGAGACGTGTGCATTCGACTTGCTTGATGCGGAATATGTGCGAGAGCTGGAACCGGGCGAGTTGATCGTAATCAGCGACCAAGGGCTTGATAGCCACCATCCGTTCCCCAAGACGGCTTCGGCCATGTGCGTGTTTGAGTATGTTTATTTTGCCAGACCGGACAGTCGCATCTTTGGAAGTGATGCGGTCTATGCCATACGGAAGGCGTTGGGACGGCAGTTGGCTCAAGAGTCATGGGTACCGGCGGATGTCGTCATTCCTGTTCCAGACTCCGGCGTACCGGCGGCACTCGGGTATGCCGAAGGGGCGGGTGTGCGCTTTGAAGCCGGGTTGATTCGCAATCACTATGTGGGGCGGACCTTCATCGAGCCGGAGCAGTCGATTCGCCACTTCGGAGTGAAGGTCAAGCTTAACGCGGTACCAGAAGTTTTGGAGGGGAAACGCGTGGTTGTGATCGATGATTCGTTGGTCCGTGGCACGACAAGCCGGAAAATCGTGAAAATGATTCGACAGGCTGGGGCAAAGGAAGTCCATATGCGTGTCAGTTCGCCGCCGATCATTTCCCCCTGCTTCTATGGGATCGACACCCCGACCAAAAAAGAGTTGATCGCCTCCGACCATTCGATTGAAGAAATCCGCAAGTACATCACTGCCGACAGCTTGGCATATCTCAGTCTGGATGGGATGCTGAAATCGGCACCAAAAACACCGGATCAGTACTGTACGGCCTGTTTTACTGAGCGTTACCCCATTCCGTTCACCCGAGCAGAAGAGTTGCAGTTAGGCCTGTTCGAGGCGGCGCGCTGAGCAATTTCTGTAGGAGCGCATGGCGACATCAGATCACGACGAGAAGAAAGCCTTGCAATCCAGGGGGCGGCCACGCGTGTCGGTCGATTATCCTGCTTCGTTCACCGCAGAAGAAACCTCAGGCCATGGAACCGTGACGAATCTAACACTTGCCGGTGGTGAGATCGAGAGTACCATTCAACTTCCGATCGGCGCACGGTTGAGTCTTCATGTGCTGCCCCCCAGTGCGCGACCTTCAATTGTCATTGCCCTTGCCATTGTCCGTTGGAAGGAGGGGAATCGATACGGACTCGAGTTCGTGCGATTCGAGGGCGATGCCAAGGAGCAGCTCAAGGACATGCTGAATCAGTAGAAAGTCCTGCCAGAGGTGCGGTTCCTCTCTGCCGTGCGGTTGCCGCTTGAAAAATTGCCATGGTACGATGCGCCTCCACTGGTTGGGTTGTGATGGCGTGAGTCATGGTTGAGTGTTTGTGAGACTGAGCGTGCAAGTTGACGGAGGAATCGCAATGAGACGACTTGGATGGCCATTTCCTGTGTCGGGTACAGCATCGGCATCTGCTGCCGGATTATTCCAAGTGAGAGCGTCGGTTCTCTCGTTTACCCCTAAATCCTCACGACTGCGACCTTGTCACTAGAGGTGGAAAGAAGTAGTCAACCATGAAAGGCTAAGGAGACCACGCGACTATGGATGAGATGGAGGAAGGGAAGCACAAGTTCCTTGAGGTAGTGCGAGGGGTTGATCAATCAGTACAGGTAGTGATTCCCGTGACTCCGTCTAACAGCCTCTTTTTGATCTCGTTGGCAAAGGGAACGAATCGGAAGTTCATCACGGTGTCAGAGGATGACCTGATCGACTTGCCTCACGAGGCAAGTATCGAGTTGAACATCACCAAGATGATCAAGGAGGTTGTCGCCGCACTGTGAGGGCATCGTGCAGTGCGAGCGGTCGTGGAGTATTTGATCATGAAACAAATCTTGCCAAATATCTGGCAATGGTCCTGGTTTTCAGATGAAAAGCAATTGGATTTCAACGGTCTGTTGCTGACGATTGGTGAGCATACGATCCTGGTAGACCCCCCACCGATGACTCCAGAAGCGCGAGCCATTGTCAGGCGCCATGAGCCGATCGATTATATCGTGCTGACGAATCGTGATCATCTTCGAGAAGCGCCGACCTATCAAGCTGAGTGGCATTGCCAGCTGTATGTGCCTGAAGCGGATGCGGCTCAAATGGAGGTGAACCCGACCAAAACATACAAGGATGGCGAACTCCTGCCCGGTGGGATCTGGGCCATCCAGCTGCAGGACCAGAAGTCTCCTGGTGAATCTGCCCTGTTCATAGAGCGGGGACGAGGTGTGCTGATTGTGGGGGATGCGCTCATCGGTCACCCGTCTGGTGCGCTTCGTGTGCTCCCTCCTGAAAAATATGCGGATCCGGCTAAGGCGAGGGAGGCGCTCCGTCGTCTGTTGAGATACAACTTCGACAGCCTGCTGGTCGGGGATGGTGTTTCCATCCTTGCGGAGGCAAAGCAGCAGGTGGAGCAGCTGTTGGCGGTGCCACAATGACGTTGCGGAACGGCCTGTCTGCGGAACTCAATCGACAAGGGAACGAGCATTTTTCGAGAGGGTACTATACGGAGGCCTATACCTGTTATGCCAAGGCGCTGGAGTGTGACCGACTGAGCGGTGATCAACGGGCCCTGGTTGCGACCCTTGGGAATCTGGGCAACATCTGTGCGGTCAGCGGACGGCGAGATTCCGCTCAGGCGCATTATCAGGAGGTTCTAGAGCTCCAAAAAATCCTCGGTGATGAAAAAGGCATCGGGACGACCTTGGCCAATTTGGGGAATCTGCGCGCCGATGCCGGCGAGTGGGATCGAGCTCGAGCCTATTATCTCGAAGCCATGGATCTTATGACGAAGACGCATGATGAGGCGGCGCAAGCGGTTCTGTTGTCCGATCTTGGACTGGTGGCCCGAGAAACCGGCGATGTCGAGGAAGCCATTCGCTGTTATGAACAGTCGCTGACCTTGATGCGTCGGTTGGGGAATTTGGCAGGCGTTGCGGACGCCTGGCGGATGATCGGACGCACCTACGTGATACAACAGCGCTATCATGAGGCGATTGCCTGCTGTCGGACAAGTCAGTCGATCGCCGAGCGATTACGTGACGAGCTTCGCGTCGGCGGCGCCAGATATGTGCTTGCTCAGTGCTATGAGGAAATGGGCCAGCTCCAAGAGGCGGCTGATCTTCTCGAGCAAGTCGTCTCTATGGACCGGAAGTATCGCCTGCCAAAGTTGGATGAAAATACCCAGCGACTTAAGTCACTCCGCCTTCGTCTAGCAGGTTCGGCTCCGTCGAAGGTGTCTCGGGAGATGAGCGCATGAGCGAACTGGATTCCACAACCTGGCTGCAACTTCGAGCCGGCTTGATTCAGACATTCCCGCAATTCTACGAACTGGAGCCCGACGGACCGCTCCTGATGGATCTTGGAGAGGATGGATGGCTCCTCGAAGTCAGACCTGATGGCAAGGTACTTTGTCAGTATGGAGTTGCGATGGACGAAGTCATGGCACTCATGTCGGACGGAACTCCAGAGGATTTAGGAACTGATGAAGTTGCCAAGCAGGCGAAATACTTTCTTCAACCGGCTGTATCTCACTACAGAGCGCTTCTTCTTCAGTCCGGCTTTGTCGAGGAGACGGAGATCACGGACGAGTTTGTGGCGGTCACCTTTACGCGAGATGCCGATCTTCATAATCGCCTCAAGCTTGAAGATCTTCTGCGGTGGTGTCGAGGGCACATTGGGAAGGTTTCGTGACGCAGCGGATCACGACGTTCGCCGAATTTCGCGACGCGATTTCTGACTATCGGTTGCCGAGAGTGCTGTTAGCTGCGCTCGAGCTCGATCTCTTTACAGTGATTGGTGATCGACGCTGGACGATGCCCACGCTGGCCAAGGAACTGAACGTCAGCGAACGGGGACTCAGCATCCTTTGTCGTAATCTTGCCTCCGCGGGACTGCTGCGCAAACGAGGCAGCGTCTATAGAAACAGCACACTTGGGGCCACAGCGCTCAATGCCAACCACCGAGCCTATCGAGGGGGGTATCTCAATCTGATCAGGAGTCATTGGACGGACTGGCTCCGGCTGGTGGAATCTGTACGAAGTGGATTGCCCATTGATCATGATGTGCCGGATGGTCCGGACTATCGGCGCCAATTCACCTGGGCGATGCATCACCGAACTTTGGAGATTGCCCCGGCAATCGCGGCACAACTTCAGCTTGGTCAGGCTCAAACGTTATTGGATCTCGGTGGGGGGCCTGGTACCTATGCTCTGGCATTTCTTGCAAAGAATCCATGGTTGCGTGCGACGGTCTGTGATCGAGAGGCTGCGCTTGAAGTAGCCAAAGAAATTGCTTCTACCCATAAAGCGAGGGGGCGACTCTCCTATCTCCCGATTGATTTCTCCAAAGAGCAAATCCCTGGTACGTATGATGTCATCTGGTACTCCAATGTGTTGCACATCTATTCGCCGAAGGAGAATCAGGCTATCTTTCGACGAGTTCGTGCTGCACTAAACCCTGGTGGCCGATTCATCATTCAAGATGCTTTTCTTCATGACCGCGAAGGTTTGTGCCCGGTTGAAGCCAGTTTGTTTGCCGCCTCGATGCTTTTGTTTACCGAACGGGGGAATACCTATACAGCCTCGGAGACGGTAACATGGCTGAGGCAAGCTGGTTTTGTCAGTATCAAGCCCGTTCCGATTAGGAAGGGGACGGAGGATTGGGAGGGTGGAATTTGGGAGGCGTCGGTCCGTGGTCTGCGGCCAAGAATGATTGCCAACCAAAAAGGATCAAACAGAAGTAAAAAAGCCCGCTGATAGCGGCGGCCATCATGGGAGCAACGGCAGTGGTGTCCGTTGATAAGGTCTGAATCATCGTCGCGATGTCTATGGCCAACCCAATCGTCGCGTAAAAGACGCAAATCGCCGCACTCCATCGAAATTGAAGCCAAACGAAGAGGGACAGCCCCAGAGGCAGCAGAAGGAAAAAGCCGACCTTCCACGCTATACCTTGCGTGAAGGAGGGGGAGTTCCCAATGAAAAGAAACCCCGCCTCCATAACGAAGGTGTTGAGTAACAGAACAAGCAAAGGGGTCGGTCTCATTGGGTGACTATAGACTGCCGAGGAAAAGGCCGGCAATAGGGGGCTCATAGTCGCAGGCATCAATGGAGGCATGCTCGTATCATGGAGTCTAAGAATAAGGAGGGAAGGTTGTTGCCTCCGCAAGCCTGCCTTCTGATTTATGATGGAGAATGTCGGTTGTGTGTGTCCGTAAAAATGGCGCTTGAACAACGAGAAGTCAATCCAACAAGAACGGGGATCCAATTTGTTGCGTATCAGAGCAAAGCGGCCAGGGTCGCTCTTGGGCAACGGTATCGCTGTGGTCGGCCTGAGACAGCTTTCTTTATTCAACCTTCCGGCAAGGTCCTTCAGGGCCTTGCCGCATTTTCCCCTATTCTCCCCTATATTGGAGGTGGG
>JAHBWQ010000079.1 GCA_019636915.1 Nitrospira sp.
GCCAGGGAGGCTGCTTCGGCAGCGACACCTTCCATCATGCAGCCGTCTCCGCACAGGGCATAGACATTGTAATCGAACATGTCGAAGCCAGGGCGATTGAAATAATGGCCTTGCCACTGGGCGGCGATGGCCATCCCAACGCTGGTGGCAATGCCTTGTCCAAGCGGACCGGTCGTCGTCTCCACGCCGGAGGTCCAGCGGTATTCCGGGTGTCCGGCGCACTTGCTGTTGAGTTGACGGAAGCGCTTGAGGTCGTCTAGTTGCACCGAGGGTTTACCGAGCCGTTCGTACTGTGGATTCACGGCCTTCACGCCGGTCAAATGCAGCAACGAATAGAGGAGCATGGAGGCATGTCCCATCGACAGGACGAATCGATCCCGGTTCGGCCAAATGGGATCGTTCGGATCGAACTGCATGACTCGCTGCCAAAGACAGTAGGCGACGGGAGCCATGGCCATCGGCGTTCCTGGGTGGCCGGAGTTGGCTTGCTGCACGGCATCCATGGATAGGGTGCGGATCGTATTGATGCAAGTCTGATCGAGTTGTGTGTTCGTCACCATGGCCCCCTTTGTCGAAGTGTATGTCGAGAGTATGATCCTCGATGGTTCTCGCCAGTAATTATGTCGGCCATATCAAGTGCGGGCTTGAGTGATCGGCAGCTGGAATCGAGCAGGTGTCTGATCAGACGATCACCGATCAACTCGCTCTCAGTGACAGGTAGTGCGAGTAATGGCTTGTTCGCGGTTATCGATTGTACGGAGGGGGAGAGAACTGAGTCGCTGACTCAACCAGTCTTTGCTCAATTCATGTTGGCCATCACGAATCCCATGACGGAGGATATGGACAAAGGGTCTGAGAGGGAAAGGGAATCTGTTGGACATGTCCAACAGGATTTAACGTCCCCCATGTGATCGAGGCTTCGTGCGTTTTCTCGAAAAGTATTTCCTTGGGTGTGGCTGGACAAGACGGTGTACACGGTCTGTTGTTGGACATGTCCAACAATCGGCTACCTTGGTTGACTCGTGTGGCTCGAGGATGAGTTCGGTGGAGAAAGGAATTAGGTTTGGCAAGTCTTAGGACTGCATGGCTAATGAGGTGATTGCTTGGTAATAGGAAGGTCGAGCTATCCCCCTCTCCAGTCCTAGTGCGGAGAGGGGGGGAAGGATGAAGAATTATGGGAAAATGATCTGTTCAATTTGACAGTGTCGTGCAAGGACTTCTTCTTGTTTCCCATCCGAAAAATTAATGATCAGGTGATTCGGTTGCTGTGGGGCCTGCTGCAGATCCACCGTGCCTGATCGATCCTGCACGATAATGATCAACGACGGCATCGTTGTCGTCGCACCGACCATCCGCTTCTTATTCTCCTGTTCATTCTTTGACGAAGCGGCGGTTGGTTTCTGTGCACCTCTCAGCTTGGCGGATAAGGCGGACACGGATGCACGGGTAATCTCCTGGTCGGAGCTACACCACCGGTCGACTTCTTTTGGAAACTCCTTGTGCAGATTTCGTAAATCGTAGAGTGTCTTGGCTGATGAACATTTCCCGGACGTGTAAATCTCTTCGATGCAGGAGGGGGGATCGATAAGCGCGAGGTGATTCGTCACCATGGACCGGTTCACCCCAAGGAGCTCGGCAATATGGGCCTGCTTCTCCCCTTCGTCCATCTTTTTCTTGATGAACATTGCGAGCTCGCGGGGCTTCAGATCTTCCCGCTGTAGATTCTCGATCACTTGTTGGTAATCCGTATGTGAGCGATCGATGAACGCGGGAATCGTGTTTTTTCCAACGGCTCTGGAGGCTCTGAGGCGGCGCGCTCCGAAATTCAAGATCCATCGCTTCGGCTCGGTGGGATGCGGGCGAATTGAGATCGGCGTCTTGACCCCATGGATCCTGACGCTCTGTTCCAGTTCCTCCATGCTTGCCGCATCGAACTCTTGACGTGGCTGTCCGGGATCTTCGTCGATGTCTTTGACGGGAATGTGTAGCGGACGCCCCAGGACTTCAGCCGTTACGGTCCGTTCTTTGGCAATCGGATCTGGTGTAGGTACGGGAGTTGTCCGATCAAGAGCGGTAAGATCCAACGTCGCGATCAGTGGTTTTTTCATTCCATCACCCCCATCGTATGAGCCACTTTTTGAAAGATCGGTTTGAGATGCATCCAGGCCTCGCGTGAACTGGTTTTCTGTAAGGTCCAGATCGGCGCTCCCATGGCCTGGGCCTCCGCCACGGCCGTGCGTGACGGAATAGCGGCCATCCGTCCATCCTCCAGTCGAATGAACAAGGACGCAAAGGCCATACAGAGTTGGTCAAAATTCGCGCGTTGAAAAGGCGTGGGCTCCACCAGATTTGGAAGTAGGCCGATGAATCGTAGATCTTTATTGAGCGTGCTTTGTATTTTGAGGACTTGTGCTCGAAGTGCGGCGATGCCGTCGACGGCTTCTTGATTCAGCTGAATGGGCGACAGCACAAAATCCCCCACCACGAGTGAGGCGAGTACGCGGATATCGGGGTTGGGGTTGGTGTCGATGATGGCCACGTCAAATCGGTCATCCATTTCGTTGAGGAACAACCGGAGATTATTTGCGAATAGGTTGTGATCTTCTTCTCGGCGCTCGAGTTTGAGCAGATCGGCGTGTGAGGGGATTACCACAAAGGTTCCACCCTCAATGGTGGTGACCGGCTCGGTCAACAGTTGATCGGCGGTGACGGCCGAGATCGTGGCCAGTTTGGAGGTGCCGATGTTTTTCGATGTGTTCCCCTGATGGTCTAAGTCAATGATCAAGACCCGTTTCTTGAGCATTTCAACGAGGAAGTATCCCAATTGGCAGGCAATCGCCGTTTTCCCCACGCCACCCTTCTGATTGGCCAAGACCAATGTTTTCATCGGCAGCTCTCCTTCTTCATGAGCCAGGATATTCTCTTCTTCACGACGGTCTGTCTAAAGCTATAGGCGTTATGCATTCCTTCCGTGGTCAGGGTTCCGTCATGTTTGAGAGACTACGAGAGGGCGCTCTGGGTCGACCGATCACGCTAAGGTAGGATTGGTTCCTAATCATCTGATGGATTGCTCTCGTGGATCGAGCATGTCATGGGTGTTGCAGCATACTGAATAGGGCATGCTGAGTGAGTGTGAGTATTTCTGCGAGTCGGTTCGGAAAGTTCTTCTCCCTTACGGTTCTGATGGGAGCAGTATCCTAGGTGAGAAAAATTGTCAATCCTCTTCTGTTAAAAATCTAATCTGACAAGTGAAGTTGTGAGGTGTATCGCTCTGGGACTATCCTGTAGCAGCTAGTCATGGGATCGATCACGGCTTACGTATACTTCTATGCGCCTCGTGGTCTATAGTGCGATGAGCGGGTGAGTAGGAAGAGGTCGTATGTATAAACCGAGTGGGCTTCAGATTGCCGGGATCTATGGGCTGATCGGGATCTTGGCCGGTTGTGTGCCGGCACATCCCTATTCCATGCAAGCGGACGGTGAAAAAGTCGTTGTCGACGTGTTGACGCCAGATGACGTGAGAGCGTCGGGAGCCAGAGGGGGAACACTTGTGGCACCGGTGATCGCGGCCGGTACCGTACCGGTGGCGGCCCGCTATGCGGTCAAAACCACGAGGCCGGCGCTCAATGAAGATCGTCTCGAACATACGGCGACCTATCGCGGGGCCAAGGCAGGAAGTCAGTTTTACATGGACGACAAGAATGGGACATCGGTCCAGTTCGGTGGGGTGAGGATTACGCGATCCATTGTGAGCGATGGGAAGCCGCTGACCGCCGCAATTCTGACCTTTGCGGTCGATGCGCAAGAACTCTCTACCAACGGCCAGTTGCAGCTCGTGGGGGATTCCGCATACGTGCATTTTGGGAAAGTCAAAGTCGAAGATCGCAAGTGGTATATCCCTTGGACGTGGTTCACGACAGTCAGGGATCGTATTGATGCCGACTTGAATATTGTGATGGAAGCCCACTGGGTAGATGAGAACGATGTCTCGTATCGGGCGGATGTGGCGGATCTGCACATCCATCTGAATGATTTGAAGCTTGGGGACACTACCAATATTGCCGCGGCCCGAAGTGAGTGGTTCCCGTTGATTCCCAGAAGCAAGAAGCCGAGGTTGGGGACTGGGACCTATGTCGTGAAAGTCACGGTAACCGAATATGACGATTACGGGAAACTGATTGCCGAAGTTGCGGACGAGGTTTCAACCAACAGGGCTGATTCGGTAACGAAAATCAAGAATGTTCTGATACCGAGCCCATAGCCCCAGGATCTGTTCCTCAGGCATTGTCCAGATTTTGTAAGGTCTCTGGTCTTTGGAGCAGGCCGTACGGCTGATCGAGTTTAGGGAGGACCACAGTAGGGGAAATGCGTTCAGGTATTGTTCGGTCAGGTCGATCGTTGTGTCGGTCTCTTAGGGGTTCGCCTGCTGGCTCGCCAGTTTCATCATTACCCAACTCTAAGTCTCGTGAGTCTTTGCTCCGGTGAGACGGCAGAGACCAAGATTGTGTGGCCACGGACATTTGCACGCTATTCCCATAGGAAGGAGAAGACGCATGAACTGTGGAGCACTCGGTTGGATCCGTCGTGTCGTGGTGTGTGCGATTCCGGTGATGGGCGTGAGCCTTCCGATCGGCGCTGCTCCGCCTGGCCTCGATCCCTGTACATTAGTGACAACAGCGGAGGTCGAGGCGGTTCTCAGCAAGTTGAAAGGGGCGCCAAGAGGTGAAACGCTGGCCGATGCCAAGTCGTGTACGTACAAATTTACCAATGGCCAGGACGAGTTCGAAATCTGGATTGGTACTGGCGAAGTATTCGCGCGCATGCGCAAGGATGCGAAAAATCCGGTGACGGTGAGCGGCTTCGGAGAGGAGGCCTATATGGATCGAGGCAGACTCGGCCTCGGTTCACTGGAACTCACCATGAGGAAAGGTGCTGTGCTGGCGCAGCTTTCGATCAGGGAAGGCGTCGACGACGAAGCGAAGCTCAAGGCATTGGCCCAGAAGGCTGCGGGGCGGATGTGAATGCGATGGCCTGGAATGTTATGCGGTAGTCATATCTAAAACCTGTCGTAGGTTTGTACTCGTAGAGAATCACTGTGTCGAGTCTTGTCTTGACCGGATTCGCCTCCTACTCGGAGCCTCATGGTCGTGAGGTGTGGTGTCTATTCTTCTGCACATGTGTGCCGGGCTGCTGCTTGGATATGCCGTGACGACCGTACTGGAGTCCATCCTTCATCGGATGATCTACCACGCGGGGCTGCGAACTCGCCGGCTCTGGGCACGTTACCCGAGAATCAGCGGACCTTTTCGGCGAGCCTATTTCTCTCACGGTATCGTCCATCATCGATGGACCTTTCGGAAGGATTTTGTGACCCAGTTTTCCAGTCAACAGGAAAGGGAACGACTTGATCTGAGACTCAAGGGCTCTCAGGCGTTGTTGATCAGGCAAGAGCGCTATGGCATGACGCTGCGGGGTATTGGGATTGTCTGGTTTAATCTGCCGATCCTGCCTTGCATCCTGCTGATCGGCTTCGTGCTAGGTCCGTGGGGACTTCTTGGAGCGCTTCCCGCCGTCGTCGCGTATTCCTGCCTGGCCATGTTCGTGCATCCCTATTTACATCGGCCACAGGGAGAGGAGCTGACAGGGGTGTCTCCGGCGCTGCGGTGGATTCTCAAGACCGGATATGTCCGATTTCTGAGGCGCCATCACTATCTTCACCATCGATATGGAGACTGCAATTTCAACTTACTGTTGGGCGGGGATGTGGGGCTTGGTCGCCACCGTTCGCCGACCGCACAGGATTGGGTTGAGATGCGGCGGCTTGGCCTGGTCGAGCGTGAAATGCGGATATTCTCCGTCGTTATCCGCCGTGGTTCTTGATGCCCTGTTCCCATCCGTACAGCACGGCTTCGTGGTGCTGACTCCACGATCCCATGATGCCTTCATTCCAGTTTTGTCGGGCCAGCGGTTCCATGCTCTTCCAGTCCATCTTCTGGTTGTCGCGATCTTGGGCCAGGTCGAATCCATACTTGTAAGCCAGCTGATAATGTTGGTAGGTCTGTCCCGACGTCGCATAGTGTGACTGGTAATGGGCCTTGAAGGTGGATTCGTGGCGAAGAAACTGATCGGTCTCTTCATGGGATTTGTACTCCTCGACTGACTGCGTGACGCCACGAAGATGACTGGATCGTGAGTGATCGGCAGGCAAGAGGCGAAGGATGACCCAGGTAAGAGGAATGATCAGGATAAGGAGTCGAAACATGGTCGTAGAACCCATGCAGACCTCCGAGCAGAGTGATGAGCGCATGATAAGTGAGCGAAGGCCAAAACGTCCAGTGCAAGTTTCGTCCGAAGAGTGTAGGGTTGGGGGACGAAACGGTGTGAACCCAGCCAGCCAAGCGAGAAACGTACGACTTGCGTGACGCGACAGGCTCATTCCCGTAGATCTCGCTTGTCTCGTGGAAGTTGCCGAACTCATGGGGTTACTTTCCTGAGCCTCCGTGTAGTACACAAGAGGGCAAGCCGGATGTGTTGAGGTGGATGTGCGTATGCGACAAGGAACGATTCTTTCGACCAAGCCGAAACCGGTTCTTTCCCCCTTACGAATCACCGTTCTCCTGATGGGCATGCTCCTGACCGGAGGAGAGGCCTTCCCATTCGGCGGCCAGGTGGTGACCATCCTCGATGGTGGCACGATTGAAGTGGTACGAAATGGGAAAGCACAACGAGTCCGCTTGAACGGGATTGCCTGTCCGAAGGGCGGCCAGCCCTACAGTGAGCAAGCCAAGCAAGCGACGTCGGATCTGGCGTTTAGTATGGACGTCACGCTTCAGGTCTATGGCAAGGACAAGCAGGGGCGTGTCGTTGCGGATGTGCTCCTTCCAGATGAGAGGAATATGAGTCGGACGTTGGTGCAACAGGGCTGGTGTTGGTGGGATCGGAAGCAGGCTCCTGGAGATACCCAGCTGGAAGCGCTGGAGAAAGAGGCACGAGACTCCCAAAGAGGATTGTGGTCTGATCCAGATCCAGTTCCTCCATGGGAATGGCGAAAGAATGCTCGAGTCACAACACCGTAATCAGGAGAATATAGTTGTGGCACGGCGTGCCATGATCCTGTGCGGGGGATCGCTCTTGCCGGAGGGGGGGTACTTGATGGAGCTCGGACCTGTGATAGAGAGCGGGATACAAAGTGGAGACCGATCCGGCCTGGATCAAGAAGGATTTGGGTGATCTGCGGTCCCGCATGGGCGTTGCCCATGCGGGACCAACAACTGTTCAGAAGGTGTGGCGCACGCCGAACAACAACCCCATTGTGGAGGCATCTCCGTTTGCATGATTCCGTTTCCAGGCCGTTTCCACGTTCAGCATCATTCCTTGTGGGGCTCCTGGGAACCAATTCGTCAAGGCATAGTCCAGACCTCCACCGACCCGCCAAGCAAAACTGTCAGAAACGTTATGCGTATTGATGTTCACACCGATCCCGGTCGTGACATAGGGAATCAGATTCCCAAAATGTCCAGGACGATACTCCAAGTTGACAGGCAGCAAGGTGACGGTATTGACGGAGCCGGTTCCAGGATCATCGACACCATGATTTTGCCATTCCAGCATCATCCCGACCCGGAACCATTTATTGAGTCCATACATACCTTGGAAGTTCACCAAGGGACCGACCGTGGACAATCCAGCATCCTGTGTCGTGAAGCTCGGTCCAACACGGAAACCTCCGGTGATCCGTCCTTCCTCAGCCATGCCTTCATGAACCCAGTGCCCGTCGCTTGGATCGGACGAATGTCCATCGGAGGGATGCGCATGAGAGGCGAGAGGCGTCATGCCGAACCAGAGAGTCACTGCCAGTATCCACTTCAAGAGGGATGGAGTAAAATTTCTCTGCATGGTGTTCTCCTAAGGTGAAACAAATCTCGTGAGCGAACTGTAACGGACTCCTCCCGCAGTTTCAATAAAAAGCGCGGAACAGTGAAGAGGAACCCGATCAATTTTGAGCGTGGTGCCAGCTGTGTTGCTGGATTGTATAGCTAAACCAAATAATTATGATCATACTAGTAGGATGGCCTATTCACGAGATTTTCGTCGGAAAGTCTTGTCCGTCCGAAGCAAGGAGGGACTGACGATTGCGGAGGTGGCAGCCCGATTTGATGTGGGGAGCGCCAGTGTGGTGCGGTGGCTCAAGAACGTGGAGCGCCAGCCGCAAGGGTATCGGCGCCGCAAGATTGACCTGGAGGCGTTGCGCCAGGATGTCATCGCGTATCCGGATGCGTACCAACACGAGCGGGCGCAGCGGTTCAGTGTGACGCAGAACGCCATCTTTGTCGCGCTGAAGAAGCTGCCGGTCACCCATAAAAAAAACGCTTCGACATCCCAAGGCGGACGAAGACGAGCGGCGCATCTTCCAGGATAACATGGCGGCCTATGACGCCCAGCACCGGACGATCGTGTACATTGACGAGAGCGGCTTCGCACAGGACATGCCACGGCGGCACGGTTATGCGCCAACAGGACAGCGGTGTCATGGCGTGCACAACTGGCACGCACGCGGGCGGACCAACGTGATCGGTGCGCTGATCGGGAAGGACCTGCTGACGGTCGGGCTGTTCGAGGCCAATGTTGATGCCGATGTCTTTACGGGCTGGGCGCGGCAAGACCTGCTGCCCAAACTGCCGCCCGCCTCAATCCTCGTCATGGATCATGCCACGTTCCACAAACGGCGGGATACCCAAGCCGCGATACTCCACGCCGGGCATACGCTGGAGTATCTGCCGCCCTATAGCCCAGACCTCAACCCGATCGAGCATACATGGGCGCAAGCCAAATCCATCCGCAGAAAATTGGGGGCGTCTGTCGAGACAATTTTCTCCCGGTCACACAGTGAATCATTGAATCATTCTTAAGTGGTTTGGCTATACTTCGGCGGGTCATTGTCACCCATCACTCTTCCGCGCGAGTTTCAGTAGAGTTCCTGGAGGAGAAAAGTTCGTACTCGCCCGCGCGCATTCCGTGAGGCCTCTCCCGCCTGGGCCTGCTCTTTCCACGAGCCAATGAGTGTGCTATGTGCGTGCGTCGGCTTCCCGTCAGTCTGATAGGCACTGGCTGGGATCGCTCCGTTGATGAAGCGACTGCCGAATGTATCGGTCAGGGTCTTCTGTTTTTCAGGAGGGGCCATGCAGTCTGTTTCAAACCGCAATCCGTAAATCTTGGCGGTGCTCGCTGTGGCGATCCTCAGATCGTCTTCTGAGAGACCGAGGGATGCCCTGTCGTCGTCCGCATACCACCAGAAACGTAGGGGCAACGCCGGTTGCGCGACCACTGCTGCTGCGACTTGATGATGATCCAAGAGGGCAAGAGGAAGCGGTCCGGTCAAACAATTACCGATGATACCGATAGGTTGCCCCCTATGCCGCTCTCCGATCTTCTGGACGACGCCGCGCAGCCAGGTCACGATCGGCGCGCTGCCTTTGGACGGCATTCCCCATTCTCCACCAGGGAACGACTCAATAACGCCTCGAAACCAGTAGGCCTCCAGCCCATGAACGAGCGAGAACTTGCCTTTCTCACCGAACAGCAACGGCACGTAGACAGTGAAATCTTTTGAGAGCTCCTCAGCATAGGCCAGTGTCCCGGGAGACAGTCCGGTTAATTCGTGGAGCAAGAGCACCGGCGGTTTGGCCGTGCCGTCATTGAGGCAGAACACGGAATGGGTGATTCCCACCCGCGAGAAGGGTTGCTCAAAACATTCGGTCCAATTCCGGGTCGGCGTCCCTTCTTCCTTGGTATGCGGCGCGCACATCCCAAGCTGCGTCGCACCGCAGCCGGTCACGAAGAGGAGGAGCAGGATTGTCAGCGAGTGAGAGAACGTACACCAAGGTCGTCGCATATGAGTTCGATGGTCTCCCAGGTCTTCCCTCACTGGTCTCTATTAGGAACCATACGGAAGCTTGCCAGCGTTCAGGAATTGACGCAAGGTCCTTACCTCACTTGGGATTGCCTTCTCAACCGCATTGAATCAGCGCTATCCATAGCGTATGGTTTGTCCTCTGTACTAGCCCGTATGAACGCTGTGGGCTGACAGGAAGAAGCTTCCGGTGGATTCAGCTCTCTGGAGCATCGCGCTCAATCTGAGTGTACTTCGAATACGCTGAAGAAGGAATACATGATGAGTCATGTCGGCATTCTCTGTCCCAATGTGCCGGGACACCTCAACCCTATGGTGGCACTGGCGGACGCGATGCGTACTCGTGGGCACCACGTCACGTTCTTCCTATTGGGTGCGCCTCCTTCATCGATCGCGGAAGCCGGGTTCGAGATCGTCGGTCTCGGTGGGACCGTCTTTTCGCCGGACCAGTACCAGGCCGAGATTCACAAGCTGGGCTCGTTACAGGACCGTGCGGCGCTCAAACATACCCTGGCAATCGGCGCACGTGCTGCAGAAGCGGTTCTGGAAGTCGGGCCGACCGTGGTTCGTGCTGCCGGCGTGACGGCTCTGGTGGTCGATCAAGCCTCGTTCCCCGGTGGGACGGTGGCGGATCAATTAGGACTCCCTTTCGCGAGCGTCGGAAATGCGCTCCTCCTGAACCCTGACCCTGCCGTCCCACCGTACTTTACACATTGGCAACCTCGGGATGCGTGGTGGGCCAGGATTCGCAACCGAATCGCATGGGCGGGACTCAACCGCCTCTATGCCCCCATTGTGACACGCATTCAGAACCACCGCCGCCGGCTGGGTCTTCCGATTCCCGCAGACATCTCACAGGTCTGGTCCGACACATTGCAAATCAGCCAACAACCTGCACTCTTTGAATTCCCTCGACGTGAGTTGCCGAAACAGATCGAGTTTGTCGGTCCGTTTCGGCTCCCTGGCGGATACCAACCGGTCCCGTTTCCATGGGAGCTTCTGGACGAACGACCGTTGATCTATGCCTCGTTGGGGACCTTGCAGAACAAAATTGCCGGGACGTTCCGCGTGATTGCAGAGGCCTGCGACGGGCTGGATGCCCAACTGGTCATCTCGACGGGACACGGGGTGAAGCCTGAAGCGCTTGGCACTCTTCCAGGACGCCCGGTCGTCGTATCCTATGCTCCACAGTTGGACCTCCTCCGCCGGTCGGCCCTTGCGGTTACCCATGCCGGTCTGAACACCGTGCTCGACGCGATGGCGAGCGGAACTCCGCTGGTGGCTGTTCCCGTCACAAACGAACAGCCTGGGATCGCTGCCCGGGTTTCCTGGATTGGGGCCGGTGAGGCTATTCCACACACGCAAGTGACGCCCGAGGCATTGCGCGCCGCAGTGGTTCGTGTGCGATCGGAGCCCTCCTATCGCACGGCCGCCGAACGAGTCAGAGACGCGATCCAGGCTGGGGGCGGGGCACCGCGCGCCGCGGAGCTGATCGAACAACGCCTGGGACTTGGGACCTGCAAGGATGTGGAGAGGAAGGGAACGTCCTGTATCGCCTTGTCTTGACCTCTTGAGCCAGCTAGGATCGCTGCAGCATGCAGAGTGTTCATACCCCCGGTCGTATCATCCAACTCTTCTCTTTTCTCCATGAGTAACCAGTCCGAGCGATCGACAACGACCGGATTGGCGATGGCCGCGCTCGGTGTTGTCTACGGCGACATCGGGACCAGCCCCCTCTACGCACTTCGAGAATGTTTTCATGCGTCACATGGATTATCCGTCACCCTATCGGCAATCACAGGCATCCTGTCGCTCATCATCTGGGCGCTCCTCCTGGTCGTCACCGTGAAGTATTTACTGTTTGTGATGCGGGCCGACAACCAAGGCGAAGGGGGCATTTTGGCGCTCATGGCCCTCGGCCAACGCCATCGTGAAGAGTCTGCCTTCCCCCTACGCATCGGTCCCGTGATCGCGCTGGGATTGCTCGGAGCGTCGTTGGTCTATGGTGACGGCATCATTACGCCGGCGATCTCGGTCTTGAGCGCCGTGGAAGGGATTGAAGTCGAGACGACGGCCTATCAGCCCTATACGTTGCCGATCGCCATCGCCGTGCTGTTCATCTTCTTCGCCATCCAGTCGCACGGGACCGGACGCCTTGGTGGATGGTTTGGTCCCATCATGTTGCTCTGGTTCGTCACGCTGGCTGTCTTAGGAATGAGGAGTGCCGTTCAGACCCCCGAGATCTTCGTGGCCTTCAGCCCGCATCATGCCGTTCAGTTTCTGCTGGACCATCCCGCGCAAGGTTTTGCCGTCTTAGGCAGTGTGTTCCTTGTTCTGACCGGAGCGGAAGCCTTGTATGCCGACATGGGCCACTTTGGAAAGGGGCCCATTCGTCTCGGCTGGTACGGCGTGGTATTGCCGTCACTCGTCTTGCAGTATTTGGGACAAGGCGCCTTGTTGGTTCGACAGCCGGAAGCCGTAGCCAACCCATTCTATCTGCTGGCACCTGGATGGTTGCTTCTGCCTCTCGTGGTGCTTGCGACGCTGGCGACAATCATTGCCTCGCAAGCGATGCTGAGCGGTGCCTTTTCCCTCACGCAGCAGGCGATTCAGCTAGGCTACCTGCCGCGTATGGCGATTCGCTATACGTCCGCTTCCCAGATCGGACAAATCTATGTGCCTGCCATCAATGTGCTGATGTTGATCGGCACCATCAGCCTGGTTCTGTTTTTTGGCACCTCCAGTAACTTGGCTGCTGCCTATGGAATTGCCGTGGCCGGCACCATGGTCATTTCTACCTTACTGATTTTTGTCGTGGTGCGGCGTCAATGGAAATGGAGTTGGCCGTTGGCAACGCTCGTTACCGGTTTTTTCCTGACCCTCGATCTTTCGTTCTTCGGCGCCAATGTCCTGAAGATTCCGCACGGCGGCTGGCTGCCGCTTGTCCTGGGCGCCGGCCTGTTTCTTTTGATGGCGACGTGGAACGGCGGCCGTCGACTCGTGGCGAAGCATCTCTGGAGCAAGATGCCGCAACTGACGGTCTATTTACAGGAGGTTCTCGCCCAGCCGCTGACTCGCGTGCCAGGGACGGCGGTGTACTTGACCCAGTTCCCTGACTTGACGCCGCCCTCATTCGTGCAGAATGTGCGACACAACAAAGTTCTCCATGAACAACTGGTCTTCCTGACAACCACGACTGCTCGTGTGCCGACCGTCACGAGTAGTCATCATATGCGCATCGATCCCCTTGCACCTGATGTACGGCGAGTTGTCGTGCAATATGGGTTCATGGAGACGCCGGATATTACCCGCGTACTCGTGGCTTGCCGGTCGCAGGGACTGGAGGTGGATCTTGAGGGGGCGACGTTCTTTCTGAGCCGTGTGAACTCACTGGCGACACCAAAGCCGGGTATGGCGCTATGGCGGGAGCGGCTCTTCGTATTTCTCAGCCGCAACTCCCAACGGGCCAGTTCGTTCTTCCATATTCCCGCCGAACAGGTCGTCGAAATCGGTGTTGTGGTGGAGATCTAAAGCCATGTTCAACGCGGTTCCAGCTTCAGTCTTGTTTCAGAGCGATGATACGTTCTCCGGAAGTTTGACCATCGTGCGGAGAGTGTTCATGACCCCAAAATCACCAGCGTCGCTGGCGCCGAGCAAGACGAGCAACTTGTCGAAGTCTTTCATCATGGGGAGGGGCAGTGCATAGCGATCTAAGAGCTGTCCTTTCTTATCGACAATGCGCAGCTCGATCCACGCGATGGCACGACCCAGCAGCACTTCTTCATCCACGTTGCACAACGCTCTTGTCCGCCGTTTCGCATGTCGAGGGCGAACTGTCCTGTGCCCGGACGTGCGGAAGAGCGCGACGGCCTCCCGTTTCTTGAAGCTACGCGCGTTCAACACCCAGGCAAAGCATGCCAGTGTGACTTCCCCACCGCCGGCCGCTCGTGCCAGTGCCGGTTCGATCAATTGCGGAATGAACTGTGGTGAAAGTTGCGCAAGAATCGGACAGAGCACGATGCGATATCCGAAGGATAAGAGCCGAATCGCCCAGGGCAGGAGCATGAAGCAGGGAACCAACAGGAGCAGGCCAAGAATTGCTGCCACGAGGGGACTTAGGAAAAAGTAGATCGCCAGAAAGGCCAGAGAGAACATGACCTTGCATGTCTCAAAGATCAGATCAATGAACGGCACAGGACTCAGCCAGATGAGGACATCCAAGGCCAACCTGGTGAACATCATCGTGACCAGCGAAATGAGTGCGGCCAGAATGAGGATCGCCGTGCTGGATTCCCAAACCGGCACCATCCCTGCCAGTACGATCCCCGAATGAAGATCAGATGCGGCCACATGTGGTGCGCTCGGCATCAACGTATCCGCACCGATCATCAGATAGAGGAGGCCCACCGCGACATCCTCGGCAATACGAACAAACTTCCCGAAGGTTCCTCGAATTTTCCCGGAGTTGACCAGCCAGGTGAGTCCAGCCAGGGAGGCGAATGTGCCAAAGAGCCACCAATTCGCATGCTGCTTGGCCTGGAGAATCAGCGAATTCTGTCGGATCTGCCGGACCAGCCGCAGGCTCGAGTTGGCAAACACAGGTTCGTCCACTAACAACGCCGTCCCAGTCAAGACCGCCAGACCAAGAAATGGCGTTGACGCGATGGCGGGTAGGGGGCCGAACACCTCGATGAGTTTCCTATTGAGGTAATCGACTTGCCGGTTCTGTTCTGTCAGCGAGTTCGTTGCATTGGCGGAGTCCTGCCGTGGTGCCGCCCCACACCCCGTGATCAATATGATTACGAGTGCGGGCCCAAGCAGCGTCGACGACCGAGAGAAGTTCTGCATCACCTCTCACCTCTTTGTGTCCATCCAAGAGCTGACCATGGACAAGCGAATGGAGCCATACTTAGATCACCCACACCTTTGCAAGTAGCTTCACACCGAAGGCTACATCACCGATATGGCCACAGACACTGTGCACACGTTCACGTCTCGATAGGCAGGTGTCATGATATCAGTAACATGGACAAGAATGGTCCTCTGCCGGAATGGTTTGCCATGCCCAAGCGGGCACAGTTCAGCGAGAAGATCATTCCGGTGGGGCATCATCAGGTAGCAGGGTGTCGTGGGTCGGGTCATTCTCTGTGGACTTGGCCTTCCCCACCGGTAAAATGTTCCTCCACCAACGTATCTGTTTGGATACGTTGCGTTATCCAAAACGATACAGCTGAGCTCTCCGCCAAATAGACCATTTTGGCGAACGCTGCGCAGGTGTTGACCTCCAGAGCTTTCGATCAACACGGCTCGCAACTTGCTGCAACTGGTCTTTGTGGGGATGAGCTGATTGATGGCCGGGGGAGTGGGGGTCAAACAGAGTGTCCTTGCCTCCCCAACGGCGTGGGCGGCGAGGTGATCGGGTGGGGGCAGGGCGTTATTTGAAGACACGACATAGCAGGTGAATGAATGGTTGGCATCTGTACACATGTACCAACAGCCGATGATGGAGGTAATACATGCCGCTGAAACGATATGGAGTTTTAAAAGGGAGAGCGATCGCCGCCAAACGGGAAGAGGACCAATCCTCTCCTCACTATCAGGTGCATATCCAAGCCGGGTCGATCCAGTACCGCATCGCGGTCAATGTGAAGTCTCAGCTGAGTCCGTCAGAGCTGCTGTTTCTGGTCGATGACAACTTCCAGCATCCCATCACTGCCAATCTACCCAGCTTGGAGGATGAGTTTACTCTGCTGTCGAGCAAGCCGGGCGGGCAGGCGGTGGATTTCATTCGTGGCAATCTCTTCAATCGATCGGACATGCGGTTGCTTCCGCCGAATCTTCCCGGGCCGGATAACGATCTGAGTGATCAGATTGAGCATTATGTGAAACGTGCCATGCAGGAACCGGATGCTCGGGTCTATGCATTTGGGGAACGGTGGGGGCCGGAGGGTGGAAAGGCCGATAAGATTTTTGGCTTCCGACCAGGGAACGGCATTCACGACATTCACATGAACCAGGGGAATGACGCCTCTCATAAGGGCGACGACGGGGTGTGGCAAGACGGGGCCTTGATGTTCCACTTTCCGTCCACCCAGCAATGGGTCGCGGTATTTTTAGCGTTTCAGTCCCAAGCCTGGCACACGGATGATCGCACGGGCCACGTCAGTCCTGATGTGCCCGATCCAGGACCGGGGCCGGAGCCAAGCCCCACGGAACCAGACCATCTTGTGAGGATTGTGGGGGCGCTGGTGAATCCGCTCGGCCCGGCACCGGAGCAGGAAACGGTCACCTTGCTCAATGCATCACCGACGGACATTGATCTCGCAGGCTGGCAGCTTGCAGACCGATTGAAGAACAAAATGGCGCTGTCCGGTACGATTCTTTCCGGCGCTGCGATCACGGTCAAGCTGTCACAGGATGTGCAACTGGGGAATAAGGGAGGGATGATCACCCTGCTCAACGATAAAGGTTTGAAAGTGGACGGGGTCTCGTATACGGCGCAGCAGGCACAAAAAGAAGGATGGACGATTGTATTTTAGTAGGCCGTTGCAGGGGCGTATCGGGCGGTTGCCGTCATGGCGCCGAGGAACAACATTCTTCTCGTCCGTCCGCCCAGCACCGAGCGGTATCTGGTTTCGTGTAGTTCTTCTTAAAACGCCTTGATAGGGCGTCTATAGTGGGCGCATAACGAGGGGGTAGAAAGATGCGTCTTCTTGGGAGAGCGGTACTACGGTACTATGGCCAAACTGAATGTGTCCATCGATGATCGATTGCGAGATGATCTCTTCAGGCTTGTTCCACCTCAACGGCGGAGCCGGGTGGTGAACGAAGCACTCAAGCATGAACTGCTTCGACGTAAACGCCGGCAGGCAACCGAAGTGGTACATCGCTTACGGAAGCGAAGTGCAACTCTCACCGGAAAGGAAATTCTAGACGCCGTCCGTCGAGATCGGGAGCGAACTGAGCGATGATTCTGGTCCCCGATGCCTCCGTGCTCTTGAAGTGGATTGTGGAGCAAGAACAGGAGCCCGATTATCGCAACGCCATCCAGTTACAACAAGCGCTACTCGACGAATCGGTTGAGATTCGGCTGCCGACGCTCTGGCGGTATGAAGTGGGAAAGGTGTTGGGCCTCAAAAAGCCGACCATGGCCGTCGAATTGATGAGTGCCTTGCTGGCGTACGAATTTGACGAGGTTCCGTTGCGGACGGAGTATGGACTGGCTGTGCTCGATCATATGCGGGAGGTGAAGCACGTCACCTTTTATGACTCCGCTTATCATGTGCTGGCTATTCGTGCCAAAGGCTTGTATCTCACCGAGGATGGGGCTTACGTCAAACGCGCCAAAGCGAAAGGGCAT
>JAHBWQ010000008.1 GCA_019636915.1 Nitrospira sp.
ATCCGGTTGACAACGTGCGTGGTGTAGAACGAACGGTCGGCTTCCAGGACGGCGTGGACATAGTCGGCGACCTTCTCTGGCGCAATGCCGACAGGCATTGTCCGTTCCTTGGCTGCGAGGAGAGAGCTTCCTTCCAAGAGTCCCCCTACGAAGAATGCAATGATTGCGGCTCGGAGTGCGAAGCAGCGGTAGTCCATGGGCCTCCTTGAGGTGATGGCGATGAACTGATCGGCAGAGTGACGGAGCAGACGGTGCCTTGTCCTTCATGGCTCTCAATCCGGATGTCTCCTCCGAATTTTCGAATCAGGCGCCTCGCAACCGTCAGCCCAAGGCCCGATCCTTCTCCCTGCCCCTTTGTTGTGAAAAATGGATCGAATACCTTTGAGAGGTGTTGTTTCGAGATGCCGGGCCCGGTATCGGCGATCGTCGTGATGACCATCTTGTCCACCACGGCGGTGGTCAACGTGAGTGTGCCATGGCCGTTCATGGCCTGGGCGGCGTTGGCCAAGAGGTTCACCAATGCTTGTCGGAGCTGGTCCGGGAGGACGAGGATCGGTGTCGTGCCCGCATAATGCTTGTGGATCACAAGCGCCGTCATATCCACGGTGGTCTGGGCCGTGGCCAAGGCTTGATCCACGATGTTCTCCATGGAGACCGCGATCGGCTTATCGGACGTTTCACGGTCTATCACGCCAGTGAAGTCGCGGATGATAGCGGTCATACGGCGGCCATGAGCCACGATGTCCTTGGCGTAGCTCTTGATCATCTCCAGATCCTGTGCATCTTGCATGACTTCGCCTAATCCGATGATGCTGAACAAAGGATTGTTGAGTTCGTGACCGATCCCGGCGGTGAGCACGCCCAGGCTCCCTGACTTTTCCGCTTGGACCAGTTGGTCATGCAGTCGACTCTCGTCCGTCGTGTCTCGAAGCACCAGCCCGATGCTGTCCTCTCCTCCCGGTCTGGCGGGCAGGCGGAACCATTGATACCGGTAGATGCGCGATCCGATCTGGAGCTGAGAGGGGTGTTCCGCCGGCTCATGATCGGTGCTCGGCATCAGCGGATCCCGTGGCGTGGTTTCCTGTGTGCTCACCGCTGTGGTGAGCGGTGCATCGCCGTTCGCTCGGAACTCTGCTTGAAGCCGTTTCTGCTGCGCAGTATCGAGGGGGAGAATCGAGAACAGCGAGGTGCCCGGCAACGTCCCTTTGGCCGAGAACGATTCGCGCCCGGCCTGATTGATGTACTGCACGACTTCGTGCGTATCGATCAAGAGAATCGGAGTCGGAACGGCATCTAAGATCTGATCCGTCGATTGTTGAAGGACGTGGACTTCCTGGGTCTTCAGTTTCACCTGATCGGTGAGTCCGGCAAATGCGGCTTTCAGCTGAGCATTCATCCGATTGAATTCTCCGGCGAGATCTTCCAACTCATCGCCGGTGCTGATCTGAATCGGTTGTTCGAGCGCACCACGTCCGATGGCCTGCGCCGCCTGTTGGAGTTCCCGGACCGGTGTGACGATGCGGCCCGCGGCGAGATAGCCCAGCGAGGCCAGGAGCATGATGGCGACCACGCCGAACATCAGCACCCAACTGAACAGATGCTGAATCGGCGCGAAGAGCTCATCGGATGACTGCCAGACGAACGAATGCCATGATCCCTGGTCGAGCGAGCCGTTGGTGGCCCGGCTCGTCTCTGGAAGCGGCGCAAAGCCGATGACGGAGGTCGCGTGCCCACCATGGCCATCGCTCGAGGCTTGCACCCATCCTGGATGATTCGGTGTGATGAGGGGAATCAAACTGGAATCGGATAGTGGAACGCCGGTCGGCAGAATCGGACAGCTGATGACGATGCCGTTGGTATCGATCAACATGACGTGACCGGTTTTTCCGAAGCGAATGGCTTGGGTCGAAGGGGAGAAAAACTCTTTGGCGTCGATGACGCGATGGAGCACACCGACGGCGCCATGCCGGAGACTATCCATAATAGGCAGGGAAATGGTGAACACATAGGCGTTTACCTTTTCGTCAAAATGGATGTCTTCGATGAAGAGTTTGCCGACGCCCTTATTGAAGGCGCCTTGCCACCATCGGGTATCACGATGACGAAAAGCCGGATGATCGGTCATGGTTCCGACCAGTGCGCCTTGGGTATCGGTCAGGAACAGCATCTTTGTCGAGGATCGAACGACTTGAGGGAGTAACTGTCCCGGTGGGCTATGGATTCCGGAAAAGTAGTCATGGAGCAGCACACTGAGCGGATTGTCCGTGATGGCCTTGACGGTGGCTTTGTTTCGGCTCATCCATCGCTGTTCCACGTCGGTGCTTGCTCTGGAGTTGCTCTGAGCATCGCGCCGATGTTCCAGCTCACGGATGATGGTGGGATCATTGGCGATCCGGGCGGTGTGCGCGATTTCTTCTACCACAATCAGATCGAGTTTGCGGGCCGCTTCGGTAGCTAAGGCTTTGAAGCTTTCCCCACTGACTTCCCGAATCTCTTGAGATCCTTGCCAGAATGCCATGCCCAGGCCAACGACAAGCGGGAGAAGGCCAACAAGCAGCATAGACAAGATGATCTTGGTTTTGAGTCCCCATCTGGAACTGGCTGATGAGGGGGGAGCGGTCTCGTTCATGATGACGCCCCTTCGCTCTGGCTGGTTTCTCCGGGGAATGTGAGTGTGAATGTTGAGCCACGCCCGACCTGGCTTTCCACCGTAATGGTCCCGTGCATGTGGTGGATGACATTCTTGATATTGTAGAGGCCCAGACCGGTTCCCTTACCGGGCGGCTTTGTGGTGAAAAACGGATCAAAGATACGGTTCAGCAGTTCCGGGGCAATGCCGCTGCCGGTATCCGAGACACGGACCTGCGTACTCCCGCCTACGGTTGCTGTTTCCAGAGTTAAGATTCCTTGGTGTTCCATGGCCTGGACCGCGTTGGTAATGAGATTCACGAACACATGGAGGAGCTGATCAGGATTTCCCTTCGCGGTCACATCCGATTGGTAGTGCTTGCGAACCTCGATGTCTTGGAGGGCGACGGCGTAGCGGGCGATCTTCAGGGCCTCGTCCAGTTTTGCATTCACACTGACCAACCCCTCGTGACGGAGAGAGGTGCGGCGGGAATAGGACGTCAGGTCTCGACAAATCGCCGTCGTTCGCTTGACGGCGTCGATAATGTCTCTTGCCTGAAGGTGCACCTCGTTCAGGTCTGTTTCCTCGACGAGATTTTCCGCCAGGCCCAGAATGAGCTGGAGGGGATTATTGATATCGTGGGCGATGCCGGCGGCAAACGAGCCGATGCCCGCGAGTTTTTCCGCATGGAGCAACTCGGTCTGCAATGTCGATTCATATTGTACAAGTAACCACAGCAGCCGAGAGGTCTGTCCATTGACGATATCGGTTCCGGAAGGCACTTGGTCTTCAAGCACGGACTCCATGGTGGGATCACCGGTCACATCCATCACGAGGTTCGGTTGTTGGTTTTTGATGAGGTCCGGTACCTGGTCATAGACGGCCACGTTGAGTTCTTGGGCTCGCCTGAGGCCTGGTGCCGTTGGATTCTTATCGACAATACCGACGACTTCGATCGTGCCGATTTGATGAAGCACATCAAGGAGGGCCGTTCCCCCACGGCCCGCTCCGATGATGGCGACTCTCATCGGAGGCGGCGTGGGAGCCTGGGCAGCCGATTGAGGCTCGGTTCGTCGGTGGGAAATGGTCGGTGAGACGATCGTCATACGTGATCCCCCGGCTATCGTTCGGCTGATCAGAGATGGGCCAATTCACGCTGCTCCATGGCTCGTGCCACGGAAGCCTTCAGTTTGTCGCCTTCGACCGGTTTCACCAGATAATCCACCACGCCCTGCCGGAGTAATGAGGTCGCCATGTCGGTATCCGGGAATCCAGTCAGAACAATCAACGGAACACGAGGATAGTTCTGGCAGAAATAGGCAATCGCTTCGATCCCATTCACTTTGGGCATGCGGATGTCGCAGATGATGACATCGAGGAGCAGCCGGTTTTCGCCGGAGTTGATGACCTCAATGGCCTTTTCCCCATTTTCCGCTTCGAGAACATCGTACCCGCCTTTTTGGAGCGTCATACGGACGACCTTACGAATGTCGGGCTCGTCATCGACGACCAGTACTCGCCCGTTGCAGCTCTCACCTCCCACGAAGAATCCGGACTTGAATTCACTCATGATGACCTCCTTGGTGAACGGCGGCGGTTGGTTTTTGTCGTTGCGACCGATAACAGCAAGGTCGATGCCGACATGTGAGAAAACTAAAGACGAATGATTTCAAGGCCTTGTTCGTTTGGAATGGTGAGGGACTCTCTGCGGTTGGCTGATATGCACCACCAACATAGTGAAAACCACCAAGGGGAGGGCTCATTGCCTTTCATGGCCGGTTTGGGCTAGGGTACTGAAAAATAGAGGAGTGGAGGCCGGTGATTACCCAAGATGTGCTGACCGACTATATTCGCAAATCCTTGCCCGATGCCGTGGTGACGGTGACGGACCGTACGGGAACGATGAACCATCTCAAAGTGGTGATCGTTTCGGATGGATTTCAGGGGAAAAATCTTTTGGACCGGCACCGTATGATTTATCAGGCGTTGGATGCGCCGATGAAGGACGGGCGGATCCACGCCTTGGAACTGACGGCACGAACGAACGACGAAGCGTAGGAGGAGACGATGGCCGACCAGATGGAAGAAGAAATTCAGAAGGAAGTGAAGGCCCATAAGATTTTGATCTACGGTAAGGGTACGAAGACGATGCCGATGTGCGGGTTTACCAGGGAGACCATGCAGTTTTTTGACAAGTATGGGTATCCGTACGAATTGATCGATGTCCTGTCGCAGCCGGCAAAACGCGAAGCGCTGACGAAGATGACCAACTGGCCGACGCTTCCGAAGGTGTTTATCGACGGTACCTTCTACGGTGATACCGACATTCTCGATCCGATGGCCGCCAAGGGTGAGATCGAGCCGCTGCTGAAAAAAACATTTGGGAAGTAAAGGGGAAGGTGTCTCGGCTGGCGAACGGTGCGCGAAGCTCGGTCTCGCTATGATGCACCGAAGTCAGACCGCTAACGAGCGTTTCCCTTTTTCCCAGGTGCTCCTCTAAGGCTGCGACTTCGTCGCAATGCCGTCGCACCTGACACTGCCGGCCTACAGAGTCGACAATTCCTGCTATAGCGAGAACCTCGCCGCGTATCCGTTCCATCCGAGACTTGGAAGGGAAGAGATTGGAGCAATCTCATGCGAAAGAGTCCTACTCATACGGCGAGTATGTTGACGGCCGCGCTGGGCTTGGTCGTCAATGCAGGATGTGTTGCAGATCATCGAGGCAATCATCTCGTCTGGGAGCAATCGCGGATCGTTGATCTGACACATTCGTTTGGCGCGGATACGATTGTCTGGCCGATGGAACAGGACTTCAAGCTCGTTGTCCAGCATGCAGAGGACACGCCCGGCGGGTACTACTACGCGTCCAACCGCATCGAGATGCCGGAGCACGGAGGCACGCACATCGATGCGCCTATTCACTTTTCCAAAGGGAAGCAGACGCTGGATCAGATCCCAATCGACCGTATGGTCGGAGCCGCTATCCGAATCGATGTCACAGAGCCATGTGCTCACGATCGGGATTACCAAATTACCACTCATGATCTTATGCAATGGGAGTCACGATCTGGCCGAATTCCAGAGGGAGCCATTGTCTTGCTCGATACAGGCTATGCCCAGTTCTGGCCAAGTCGGAAGGATTATTTGGGAACGGGGCTAAGAGGGCAAGAAGGAGTACAGGCGCTGCGTTTCCCAGGACTACATTCTGATGCTGCTGCCTGGTTGGTGCGTGAACGACAGGTGAAGGCTGTGGGGATTGATACTGCGTCAATTGACTACGGTCAATCGACGGCTTTCGAGACACATGTTGCGCTGTTGTCTCACAATGTGCCGGTGTTCGAGAATCTGGCCAACCTGAATGACCTTCCTGAAAAGGGTTTCGACGTGATTGCGTTGCCGATGAAAATCGTCGGCGGCACCGGTGGGCCGCTAAGGGTCATTGCAGTGGTACCACCCATGCGCTAACGTTTACCCCTTACTCGCGGTGTTTTGATACTCCTGGGTTTTTCTGACCTTTCATCCACAGCCGGAATCAGAATTCCGGTCTCTCCACATAGCATCAGCCCCTGACCTAACAGAAACCACCGGCCGACAAGAGCAGCCGTCGCAGCATCCAACTCATCGCCGGTTGCTGTCGTTTTCAAACCACGCAGATCGAGCTTTCGCAATCCGGTATGCAGACCTAGACGATCTTTATGCTGTCTGGGAATACCCCACAGATCTTGGGCGGCGCCTGGGTAGCACTCGACGGTTTGATAGCCTATTGCAGTGAGTCGCTTCTGCAAGGCAAGGCCACGCTCTGTCAACATCCGCATGGGACCGAGTGTGATGGGGAAGAAACGGATACGCCGTCGAAGTAACTCACGATCGCATTCCCTCAGGTGTTCACCGGAACGATCATGCACCGTCCTCCGGCCTTTAGGCAGACTGAGGGGCGCATCGATCGGGACGAGAAGAGGGCAGGTCTGACTGACGAAGTTGAGGATCTCCTCGTCGCTGAATACCACGTGGGTTTCGGCTTTCAGGTCGCGAAGCACACACAATCCCGTCGGCCGCTTCGGTGATCCGGCGAGATCAATGCCAACTACAACCAATGAGGGATTCTTGGCCATCAGAGTTTACCAGTCCAAGTTACCCAGGAGATCCATTGTCGCTGAGACGTTGACGGTTCGATTTGCTTTCGTTAGGCTTCCCCCGCTATCACTATACCGTATGATTTTGCGTTCCTGACCCATCTAAATCCAAACGAGTATGCTGCGACCTGAACTTGATAAAACAATCGTCGTTCATTCCTGCAATAGGTGGGAAGATTTTATCGTGGCAGTTCGAAAAACCCTCGATAAACGGATTGGTCGTCGAATTTATCGGGGTCAAAGAGATCCTACATGGCCACTCAGTTCTGTCTTTGAGCGTTCGGTTTTTCACCTGAAAGGGAATGATCCCAGCACGGATGTTGACAAGGCCCTCGAGACGAAGGGAGGTCTTTGGAAAACACGAGAAGGTTATTGGGATCGTTTTTATGAATATGCTCATGGGCTTCCGGGTCTCCCCAACGCAATGTCACCGGAAGACTGGTGGATTTTGGGGCGTCATCATGGCCTTGTGACTCCTCTCTTGGATTGGAGTGAATCACCATACATCGCTGCATTTTTTGCGCTGACCGATTATATGGAGTTCATGAATCCTGGGTTTAAGCTTGGTATGCCGACTGGTGGGATCAAATGGGGTGAAGGGAGTATCGCGATTTGGGAATTAGTCGAAGCAGGAGGCATGGGGAGCAGGAACGAAGAGTTTCAGATTATTCGTCCGGCAACAGAGTTTTCCGTGCATTCGTTACGGGTCCGAGCACAGAAAAGTGTATTCACTAAACTGATTCACGATGTTCACCTGGATCTGGAATCCTATCTGGGGAGCCGTGATCTTATCGCATGCCTTGAACGTTATGACATCCCTGGCGTTGAAGCTGCTAAAGCTCTAAGGGATCTTGAGTTGATGAACATTACTTTTTCTGATCTTTTCCCGGACCTTGGTGGTGCGGCCGCGCGCGCAAACTTTGGCTCTTCTAGCTGGCATCTTGTTGGTGGGATGCTCTAGCTATTTTAATGAGTGATTCGATTGATTGTTTCAGGGTGGCTCTAAGGCTCCCTGGAGCAAGCATTGATGGATGGGGGCTCAACCAAGTCCTGGGCTAGGATGCCATGGCTTGTTTTGTTTCATCCAGATGCTTCTGTAGATACGTCATGAATGGCGTGCCGCCGGTGCCTACGGCTGTGGGATTGGTCGAACTGGTCTGATGTTGGCGGTTGATGTAACTATCGGCATAGCCGATGTGGATTTCCCGGAATTGGGCCAACAAGTCGACGCAAGCACAGTACGCTGACCACAATTCTTGGTGGCTTTGCCTACGGCCACGGACATGGCCGGATAGCAGAGCCTGCCCACTCCTGTCAGTTTGACTCCCTAGAGCATGAATAAGCGCACGGTGGCGGGGCGGCATGTAGTCCCGCATCTCTTGGAGATACACCGTTAGAGGGTCGGGTGCATGGTGGATGCCAAGCCCGGCATCTAAGCACGGCACGATCGAACTCTGCGCCCCCGTCTCGCCACGAAATTGCTGCGGATGTTGCGCATATCCTTCAACACCATCATAGAGGAGGCCGTTGGGGAGTGAGGGACTATTCTTCCAGCCGTGGATGTAGGGTCTCACGCGGGTGTAATACACATAGGGATCGCAACGTTCTTTCATGCGGAGCAACGTATCCCTCATGGCCGTCTGCGCGGAGGCCAAGGCTTGTAAACCCACCAAAACCTCATCGTCCTTTTCCTGCACCGCTCCGTTGATCGCTCGTAGCAATCCATCCAAGCCGAGCCCTGCCTGCCGCTCGATCTGAATGTGGACCACGACGAACCACTCTTCATCCAACCCACCCAGAAAATTCTGCAGCAGCACGATATTGTCGAGCTGAATCGGCTTCGCAGTATCCAGCCGACGCCAGTTATCCAGCGCGTAGGACGCATAGGAAAGCACCGGCGGACGGCCGAGTTTCTGGCCAATCTCATACCAAGGCTGTGCGAGCTGGGAGGGGAGCTCGGCAGCAGGTTGCCCCGGTGTTTCCCACACATAGGCGTGGCCGGCGAAGGACAGGATACGCATTGCAGTCCGATAGTCATCCTCGCGCCAGCTCGACGGGATGGATGGGAGTAAGACGGGTTGTTCGTCGATAAACCGTCGAACCTGGCGAGCGCTCAGTAATTTGGGTAGCTCGTGACTCAGAAGATTGAGCGTGGGACAGTCGGGTAAACTTTCACAAGGATCCGGCGGCAGGAACCCTCGTTCAGGGGAGATCTCAAAATCTGCAAGCGACAGCGGTTGGGACGCGTGGGAGTTCACAGAGGCCTCCTTGGCCTCACTCTACCACTCCTGCAAGAGATTGCAATCAGTCTCGGTGGTGACTCATGAGGTCGAGAGTCACGTGGCGGGGATTCCCCGTGCCGTCGGCGATGTGAAAGCTGGAACTGACTTGAGAAGGAAAAGGCCACCTTCTCAGGTGGCCTTTTTCTTCTCCCAGCAGGTGAGGCGTGGGTGCTCTCGCACTGCGCGCATTCACCGAGCATCGCCCGTTATTTGGAAATCAAGTCGATCTTGCATGCGCGGTGAGCGAGCACTGAGAGTACTCGCGCCGCACCATGCTCTCTACGTCCCCATTTCCCACGATGCCAGATACTTCTTCTGCTCGTTCGTGAGTGTATCGATCGCCACACCCATACCTGCTAATTTGAGCCGGGCAATTTCCTTGTCGATCACTTCAGGAACTGGATAGACCTTCTTTTCAAGCTGTTTGTAATTCTTCACGATATATTCGGCGCCGAGCGCTTGGTTGGCAAAGCTCATGTCCATCACACTGGAAGGATGGCCCTCTGCGGTGGCCAGGTTGACGAGGCGGCCTTCGCCGAGCAAGCTGACGCGGTGTCCGTTTTTCTTGAGGGTGAATTCTTCGACGCCGGTGCGAACCACCCGGCGTTTCCCGGCCATTTTTTCGAGCGCGGGGATATCGAGTTCTACGTTGAAGTGCCCGCTGTTGCAGACGATGGCGCCGTCTTTCATCGCGGCGAAATGCTCGCCACGGATCACGTGGATGTTGCCGGTCACTGTGACGAAGAAATCACCGACCGGAGCTGCTAGTTCCATCGGCATCACGCGGAAACCATCCATGACAGCTTCCAGACCTTTCAACGGATCAATTTCGGTTACGATGACATCGGCTCCCATGCCTTTGGCGCGCATTGCGATGCCGCGTCCACACCAGCCGTATCCCACCACGACGACTACAGACCCGCATACCAGGCGGTTCGTGGCGCGTATGATGCCGTCCATGGTGGATTGGCCCGTGCCGTAACGATTGTCGAACATGTGCTTGGTATCGGCATCGTTCACGGAGATCACAGGAAATTTGAGTACTTTCTTTTCCGCCATGCTCCGCAAGCGAATGACTCCGGTGGTGGTCTCTTCTGTCCCACCGATGACGTTCTTCAAGAGTTCTTTCCGCTTGGAGTGGAGGTGCGAGACCACATCGGCACCGTCGTCCATGGTGACGTGCGGACGATGGGCTATGGCCGACTCAATGTGACGATAGTATGTGGGGTTGTCTTCGCCCTTGATGGCGAAGGTCGGGATGCCCTCATGCTGGACCAAGGCCGCCGCGACGTCATCTTGCGTGCTTAGTGGATTGGATGCGCAGAGGCGGACGTCAGCTCCGCCGGCTTTCAGCGTGATGGCCAGGTTTGCCGTTTCCGTGGTGACGTGTAAGCAAGCGGTTACACGGACGCCCTTCAATGGCTGCTGTTTCTTGAACCGCTTCCGAATCAGTCTCAAAACGGGCATCGTGGCCTCGGCCCACTCGATCTTCAATTTGCCTTGATCTGCCAGCTTGATATCTTTCACATCGTAATCCACAGAGATCCTCCTTCTGAAAGTTGTCTGTCGTGATTTGGTGGGGCGTCGATTGCCCTCATGACAAGGGGGACGGGTCACCAACCCGTCCCCCTTGCGTCGACGTGATAAGGCTCAGGAAGCTTATAGTCCGGCGTCCTTGCGCAGGGCCTTGGCCTTGTCGGTTTTCTCCCAGGTAAACTCAGGCTCGTTGCGGCCGAAGTGCCCATAGGCCGCCGTCTTTTTGAAAATGGGCCGTCGAAGTTTGAGATGATCAATGATGCCGCGTGGCGTCATCGGGAAGTGCTTGCGCACGAGCTTGTCGAGCTTATCAACCGACACCTTTTCCGTGCCCTTGGTATCGACCAGCACGGAGACGGGGTCGGCGACGCCGATGGCATAGGCCAATTGGACTTCACACTTATCGGCCAACTCGGCAGCGACAAGGTTCTTCGCGATATAACGTGCCATGTAGGAGGCGGACCTGTCGACTTTTGTCGGATCTTTTCCGGAGAAGGCTCCACCGCCATGGCTGCCATGGCCGCCGTAGGTGTCGACGATGATCTTACGCCCGGTGAGACCGGTGTCACCCATGGGGCCGCCGACTACGAATCGACCAGTCGGGTTGATGTGATGCTTCACGCCGGTCGGGTCATAGAGGCCCTTCGGCATCACCGGCTTGATCACCTTGTCCATGATATCGCGTTCAATTTGCTTATTGGTCACATCGGGGCCGTGTTGCGTGGAGACGACGATCGTATCGATCCGCATGGGCCTGCCGTTTTTGTACTCGACCGTGACTTGTGATTTCCCATCCGGCCGCACCCATTTGAGAATATTTTTTTTGCGCACTTCGGCAAGGCGTTTGGTCAAACGGTGAGCCAAGACGATCGGCATCGGCATGAGTTCATCGGTTTCATTGGTGGCGTACCCGAACATCAACCCTTGATCACCGGCTCCTCCGGAATCGACGCCCATCGCAATGTCACCCGATTGTTGGTGAATTGCGGTGAGAACGGAACAGGTATGGAAGTCGAACCCCCAGGAAGCATCGCAGTAGCCGACGTCCTTGATGACCTCCCGAATAATGTCAGGGATTTCAACGTAGGCCTTGGTCGAGATTTCTCCGGCTACCAGTGCGATACCCGTGGTGAGAATCGTCTCGCAGGCGACACGAGAATACTTATCCTGAGCGATAATGGCATCCAAGATACCGTCTGATATCTGGTCGGCGATTTTATCAGGATGCCCTTCAGTTACTGATTCCGAAGTAAAGAGAAAGTTGTCTCGCATGAGTCCCTCGTGGGTTGAGGTTATGGAAAACCAGCGTTGGTCTGTCCAAGGATGTCTGTAATGTGAGAAAATACGACCGAGAGACAAGCCACGCACAAACGAGGTTGATTCTAGAGGAGAGTGGTCGGCTTTGTCCATCATTTCGTTTCGTTCTTTTGTGAAAAACCGTCATGCCTCGTTTACTTGACTCGGGATTTTGGCGACTTGTAACATGACCGAACGGGCCTCGATGAATCGGCGAGTGCTACGTAGGGCTCGCTCTGGCAGAAAAAACCGTTCAGACTGATGTGTTGGGCGTCGACATGAAATATGGCCGAACGATCTCGATTCTCCCGGGGCTTCTCGCAGTCGGTGTGTTGGTCACGGTCTCCGTTGTCGATGCGCAACCACCGCAGTCGGTCAAACGGTCGGCTGTCGAGCGCGGCGTCGTTCAAGTCGGCGATGAAGCACCGAATTTCACGTTGCAAGACCTTGCCGGGAATGTCATCAGTTTGTCTCAGCTCAGGGGGAAAGTCGTCCTGCTGAATTTTTGGGCAACGTGGTGTGGGCCCTGTCGAGTTGAGATGCCGGCGATGGAACAACTTTATCGCACGTTACCGAGAGGACAGTTCGAGATTTTGGCCGTATCGACGGATGCCCAGGGAGCAGCCGTGACACGACCGTTTCAGAAACGGATGGGCTTTACGTTTCCAATTCTTCACGACTCGGAGTATCGGGTTGGCCTGGCCTATGGAGCACGAACGATCCCGATCACCTTCATGGTTGATCGCCAGGGCGTCGTACGACAAAAAATATTCGGTGCCCGTGATTGGGACTCACCGGAGGCCCGTGACTTGATTCATGCTCTGATGAAGTCCTAGCGATGACACAATCCATTCCACAGATTTCGCTGGTTGCGGCCTTTTCCGCGGGGCTTCTGTCGTTCGTGTCCCCATGCGTTTTGCCGCTTGTGCCGAGCTACATTTCCTATATCACCGGACTTTCGGTTGAACAACTGACCGACGCCTCTGAACGTGAGAAATTCAAGAAGGCCATTATCGTGAATTCCTTGCTCTTCATCGGCGGGTTTTCATCGGTATTCGTTGCCTTCGGGGCTTCCGCAAGCTTTCTGGGACAGCTGTTGATCAGCCATCAAGATCTCATTCGCCGCATCGGCGGTGTGGTCATCATTTTGTTTGGGCTGTATCTGCTCGGAATTCTCAATCTCACGTTCCTCAAGATGGAGCATCGCTATCAATTTCGCAATCGACCGGCTGGGTACTTGGGATCGTTCTTGATCGGTGTGGCGTTTGCGGCCGGATGGACCCCCTGTGTCGGGCCGGTTCTGGGGTCGATTCTGCTCTATGCGAGCACGACTGATTCCATGTTCAGCGGGGTCGTGTTATTGACCTTTTACTCATTGGGTTTGGGCATGCCGTTGTTTCTAACGGCATTGGGCGTCGATCGATTCTTGGCCTACTTCAAAGAAGTACGGGCGTATTTGTGGGGTGTGTCGACCGTGAGCGGAGTGATGCTGATCGTCGTCGGGGTGATGATCTACGCCAACTCGTTGACGATGATCACCAGTTTCTTGGAGCGATACGGAATCGGTTGGTATCTGGGACAGTGAATGAGGCTATCCTCGGAATTCGTTCGGTAACCCTCTCCCGCCAAGTCGTCTTCCCTCTATTCAGTACTCAACGCTCAGCACTCGATTCTGCTGGGTCAGCACCAGGCGCCAAGGCGACAGGCGGTAAATCCTGGCTTTAGTGAATTGACGGCGGAGCTTCCGGCTAAACTGAGCGAGGGGGGAAGTCCCAGTGTGCCCATCAGAGCTGACGGCAGGGAGCCAGCGGATGGTTGCGGTGAGGAATTGGATGGGCCGTTTCGTACCACGCCTGAACCGGCATCAGAGAGAGTCGTCGACTCGGATTGCTGTGCCAACAGTGTTGTCGGTTGAGCTGCGCTGATTTTGGCGAGGAGGTGCTTCCCATCGCCAGCGAATTGGCTGTGAGGGTACTTTTCCGTCAAGACCATGAGATGGTCCCTGGCCCAATCGTCCGCACCCAACTCGTGGTACGACTTAGCGAGAAAGTATAAGGCGTCCGCGGCGACGGACTTGTCGGGATAGGCCTTCATCACCTGCTCGAATCGGTGTGCGGCCGCCAGGTACGAGCCTCTCCGGTAGTAGAATTGCCCCACAAAGAGATGCATCTGTGCCAGCCAATCGTGACACTCCTCGAGTTTTTGTTGTGCTTGCGTGTCATAGCGACTGCCGGGAAACTCTCTCTGCATCTGTTCGAATGCCGCGATCGCCTTTTGCATGGGTTCAGGGTCGCGATCGATCGTTTTGGCCATCTTGAAGTGAATTTCCCCAATTCTGAAGGCAGCATAGGGGGCTAGCACGTGATTCCGATGGAGTTCCAGGAAGTGTTTGTATTCGACGAGCGCTTCTGCGTACTCTTCTTTCTCAAAATACGCTTCGCCGCGTTTCATGATCACATTAGGGTGGTAATGATTATCGACCGTATCGCCGAGGAAAATTTGCTCGTCCGTACCGCTGAGGGCTTTTTTAAGTCCGCTTCGAACGTCGCT
Source organism: Nitrospira sp. (assembly GCA_019636915.1). Classification (GTDB taxonomy): domain Bacteria; phylum Nitrospirota; class Nitrospiria; order Nitrospirales; family Nitrospiraceae; genus Nitrospira_D. Next base: position 14,427 of record JAHBWQ010000008.1, read on the forward strand.
GGCGGAAAAATCACCGGCACAGGCGGCAAGGATGAGGCAGTACATGCCCATCCAGGCCACGAGGCACGGACCAGATGGTCTGCATCGAGCGCGTGTACCTGCTTGCACGAACGGCATCTGCATAACTAACACAAATAGCAAGGATACAAGTAAAAAGCAATCGGACGCGTGGTTTTGTTGACCTGCCTTCTTGGTGGACCCTATAATCCCGCTCCACATCTGCATTCTGGAGCATGAAACGGGTTTGTCCAACTGATTAGAGGAGTTGGTGTTTAGGACCATGATTCGAACACGAGTGATTGGAACGGGCAGCTACCTTCCGTCTCGAGTCGTGCCGAACGAAGAGATCGCGCAGGCCATCGGGATCTCCCCAGCCAACATTCAACGGCTGACCGGCATTCGGTCACGCCATTGGGCGGGGGACCAGGAGGCTGCTTCAGACCTGGCGATTGCTGCGGGCCGCCGGGCGCTGGAGGCTGCCGGTTGTGAGGCCTCGGCCATTGATGCCATTGTACTGTCGACCACTTCGCCGGATATGGCATTCCCCTCGACGGCCTGTTTGGTGCAACGGGGTTTGGGCTGTAAGCCGGTGGGGGCCTTTGATGTGTCTGCGTCCTGCTCGGGATTTTTATATGGACTTTCTATGGCGCAGGCCATGATTCAAAGCGGTCAGGTGAAGACCTGTTTGCTTATTGCGGCTGAGGTGAAGTCTCGCGCACTCGATCCTCAGGATGAAGCGACCGCGCTGCTATTTGGGGATGGAGCCGGAGCCGTTATTCTTCGAGGGGAGCATGATCTCAACCCGGAGTGGCGAGGGATTCTCGGAATCAGACTGTACGCGGACGGGGCGTCCCATGGACTCATTCGAATCCCTAGTGGGGGATCACGGAGCCCTGCATCGGCAGATACCATCAAGAAGCAGGAACATACGTTGCGCATGCGTGGTGCGTCGCTATTTCGGGTTGCGATCAGACGAGTTGAGCAGGCCGTGCACGACATCTTGAAGGAGTTTGGGGTGCGTTCGGATGAGCTGAAACAGGTGGTGCTGCACCAGGCGAATGGGCGAATCCTGGATCAGATCGCCGATCGGTTGGGTATCGAGCGGTCTCGAGTTGCATCGGTCATTGAACGGTATGGCAATACCTCCTCGGCGTCGCTTCCCATCGCGCTGGATGATGCAGTCCGTAGGGGACACATTTCACCGGGAGATTTGGTGCTTCTGGGCAGCTTTGGTGGGGGGCTCACCTGGGCAACGAGCCTTGTTCGGTGGTAATGCCGATGAGTAACAGAGGCAAGCATGTGCCTGCGTTGCCCTTTGAGTAAGCCTTTGATTCAGGAGTACGGCAGATCATGATCTTCAGCATACTTCCCAAAGAGGAAGCCTTTTTCGAACTCTTCAAGAAGGCGGCCCACAATGTGATTGAAGGCAGTCGGTTGCTCAAGGGCCTGATGGAAGACTATACGAACATTCAGGAAAAGATTACACGCATTAAAGAGGTGGAGCACATCGGGGATGGTATCACGCACGACATCGCCATGCGCCTCAACCAAACCTTTATCACGCCGATTGATCGGGAGGATATTCACGATCTCGCCAGCGCGTTGGACGACATCCTTGATGCGATCGAAGCGGTGGCCGATCGGTTCGCCATCTATAAGATCGAGCAACCGACTCCCTGTTCGGTTCGGTTAGCGGATATCCTCTATCGAGCGTCCGTGGCGGTAGGGCGCGGAGTCGATCGGATCAGTATGTCGCATGAGGAAGTAAAAGAGTACAGCGTGGAGGTGAATAGTCTGGAGAATGAAGCCGATCGGGTGTCACGTGACGCGATTTCCGCACTCTTTGAAAAAGAAACGAACCCGATCGCCGTGATCAAGTGGAAAGAGATCTATGAGACCTTTGAAGAGGGGACCGATCGCTGCGAGGATGTCGCCAATGTGATCGAATGTATCGTATTGAAGCAGGCGTAGTTGGTTCAGCTCAGACCTTATTCGCAGAGTGCTCGGTCAGAAGAATCTCCCACACACATCAACGACTGCACCCTGTCTTCCTGAACAAGAACGAGATTGCCCATGCCTGAATTGAGCGGATTGTTGCTGGTGACCGTGGTGTTGGCCCTGCTGTTTGATTTCTCGAACGGGTGGCACGATTGCGCCAACGCCGTGGCGACGGTCGTCTCCACGCGCGTATTGAAGCCACTGACAGCGGTGTTGCTGGCCGGAGCGCTGAACGTCGCCGGGGCCTTCTTCTCGACCGCCGTTGCAAAAATGATCGGCGGAGGGATTGTATTCCCTGACGCTATTACCAATGTCGTTGTGGCCGGCGCGATGGCCGGCGCAATCTTCTGGAATTTGTTCACGCTGATCCTGGGGCTCCCGACAAGCTCTTCGCACGCCTTGATCGGCGGCCTTGTGGGCGCGGCGGTCGCTCATGGCGGGTGGGCGGTCGTCCAATTCAAGGGGCTGTACAAGATTCTGGAAGCCATGATCCTTTCCCCCCTGTTGGGGTTTGGGATGGGGTTTCTCATTATGGTGCTCGTGAGTTGGTCGTTTTTCCGGGTTCATCGGGGTCTGGCGACAAAACTGTTCAGCCGGCTGCAGTTGCTTTCGGCCAGCTTTATGGCGTTCAGTCATGGGGCGAATGACGCCCAAAAGGTGATGGGCGTCATTACGCTGGCGTTAGTGGCTTCGGGCCAGCTGACCTCGACCGAAGTGCCGACCTGGGTGATTGTGGCCTGTGCCTTGGCGATGGGGCTGGGCACGACTGTCGGTGGGTGGCGCATTATCCATACCTTGGGAATGAAAATGGTCAAACTCGAACCGGTGCACGGATTTGCGGCTGAGACGGGAGCGGCGACCGTGCTGCTCTTTACGGCTCAGTTTGGTCTTCCGGTGAGTACGACCCATACCATTACCTCGTCCATCTTAGGAGTCGGTTCGACCAAACGGCTTTCTGCGGTCCGGTGGGGGGTCACGAGCAAGATCCTCTCCGCCTGGATCTTTACCCTCCCTGGTGCCGCATTGTTGGGAGCCGGTGCTTATACGGTGCTGTCCTGGTTCCATTGAGCAGGGAGTCGTCTTCCACCTTTGATCGGGAGTCGAACGACGAACCGACTGCCTTGCGGGTAATTGGCTTCCACCCACACCTGGCCCCCGTGTCCCTCCACGAGGTGCTTCACGATGGCGAGTCCTAGCCCTGTTCCACCCAGATTTCGCGAGCGAGCTTTGTCCACACGGTAGAACCGTTCGAAGATACGAGGGCGATCCCGTTCGGGGATGCCGATTCCTGTGTCGGAGACGATGAGATCGATCGCGTTGGGCAATGGCGTGGCCGTGTCGGCTGAAGGGGCTGATGCGGTACCGACCGTGATGGTCCCGCCTTCGGGGGTGTATTTGATGGCGTTATCGAGCAGATTCGTGAGGACTTGCCCCAGCCGGTCGTCATCTCCTGCAATCAGCGGCAGGGAAGGGTCGAGCGCGGTCACGAGTCGGTGGCCTTTTCGGTCGGCAATCGGCTTGATCGTGGACAGGGTCCGGTCGACCAGGGCTCGCACGTCGAGTGGGTCTTCCTTGAGTGAGATTTGGCCCGACTCAATCTTGGAGAGCTCGAGAAGGTCCTCAATGATGAGATTGAGTCGGTCGCTCTGTTTCAGAATGATGTCCAAGAACCGTCCGGCGACGGCGGGATCGTCTTTACCGCCGTCCAGCAGCGCTTCCACATATCCCTTGATTGAGGTCAACGGAGTTCTCAGCTCGTGTGAGACGTTCGCCACAAAGTCTTTCCGAATCTTCTCCAGCCGTCGCAAATCCGTCACGTCATGGAACACCAGGACGATACAGGCTTCGTTGTCTCGCTCGCCTCCTGCAGGCGAGGCCTCGATCTGGAGATGACGCCCGCTGAGCGGGAGCACGATTTCATCCTCATGAGGGGTCCGGGCCCGAAGAATCATCGCCACCAAGCTATTGAGCCCCTGATGACGAAATAGGTCAGCGCAAGGACGTCCGCGGGCTTCCACCCGGGAGATGCCGAACATCCGCTCGAGTGCGGGATTGATCTGTAGCACGTGGCCGCGAGCGTCCAGCACCATGACGCCTTCAACCATTGAGGTCAGCACGGCCAGGAGCTGTGCGCGGTCTTCGGAGAGTTCTTCAATTTTGGTATGGAGTTGGTCGGCCATCTGATTCAAGGTCGAGGCGAGTAGCCCGACCTCATCCTGCGCGGTTGTCTTGATGCGCAGCGTCGAGTTGCCTGTGCTCAAGGCCTGAGCCGCAGCCGCGATCTCGGAGAGGGGTTTTGTAATGCTGTGAGCCAGCCCGATACTCAGCGTGACGGCAAGAAGAAAGGCCACTCCGATAGCAAGAAACAGCTGGTGCTTGAATTCGTCGCTCGCTCGGTCCACTTGGGCAAGCGGAAGCGCCACGCGCGCCACCCACGGCGCTCCGTCATGGAGCCCCCTCAGCAGCCTTGCGTGATACATCGTCCGTTCGCCGGTTGTGCGGCTGGCGCGCACGTCCTGTCCATGGCCGGTTGCCAACGCTTGCGTCACTTCGGGGCGTGAGATGTGATTGTCCAGAGTCGGGATGTCGACATCACGGACGGCACTGTCTGCCAGGACAGTGCCGTCCGAAGCGATCAACGTGATACGTGCCGAGGATCGGGTGCCGAGATCACGCGCAATATCTTGTAGGCGAGAAGGAGTGACGGAGGGAGTGGGCGAGTGATCCAGTTCTTGAAACACGTATTCGACGAGTTTTGCTTTCGACTCCAGGGTCTCGCTGAACTGTGTGAGGTGCCGCTGTTCAAGGGAACGGATCGTCATCCAACCAGCGATCAGTAGACCGCAAGCCACGGCCACAAGCGTGCCTATCGCCACTTTCCATCGAATCGACCACGACATGCGGATCAGTCGGAATCTTTCAGTTTATACCCAAGCGATTTCACGGACACGATGGCGTCTTCCAGGAGCGGCAGCTTCTGTTTTAATCGGCGGACATGCACGTCCACCGTTCTGGTTGTGCCATAGTAGTCGTACCCCCAGACGGCGTTCAGGAGCACCTCCCGTGTGAGCACACGACCGCGATGCCGCAGGAGGTGTTCGAGTAAACCGAATTCTTTCGCCGTCAAGGGGATCTCTTGCTGATTAAGGCTGACCTCATGCCGAGCAGGATTCATCGTCAGCCCGTCATATCGGTAGAGCTCCGTCCCGCTCGATGGGGTACGATCGATCCGACGCAGAAGGGCCTTCACGCGAGCGACCAGTGCTTTGGGACTGAAGGGTTTGGTGACGTAATCATCGGCGCCCAACTCAAGTCCGACAATGGTGTCCGACTCTTCAGCTTTGGCGGTCAACATGATGATCGGCAGCAGGGCGGTGTCGGGAGAGGAACGCACGCGCTTGCAGACTTCGAGGCCATCCATTTCAGGCAACATCAGATCCAGGACGATCAGGTCCGGCTTCTCTTCTTTGACCTTCTTCAAGGCATCGACCCCGCTCATGGCCGTGACCGAGCGAAAGCCTTCCTTCTGGAGATAATGTTGGACAAGTTGCGCAATATCCTGCTCGTCCTCAACGACCAAGATTTTTTTGCCGGTGGCGGCTCCCATGATGGCGTTCAGCGTACGGGGGAGGAGAGGGCGTGTCAAGTGAGGAGGCTCGATCATGGAGGTGGGAGGCTGATTTGTCAGAAGGAGAGATCATCTCAGAGGGTTGGTATCTGGTATGTTGAGCCTCGAAGAGTAAATGGGATTGATCTCCCGGAAGAGTACGCAAGGCTATCATCAGGCTATGTAGGGGAGAGCGACGTGAGGGCAATGTACAACCCATTGGTGCAGGCCTGGGCGGTGCATGCGCTGAATACCCACCATCAGTTCACTGAGTGCGTTACACTGATGTGCCAGGTTGGCTACGGTTCAACTACAATGGTTCCCCCCGTATCGTCATCGGCCCGATGCAGGGGGCAATAGAATCGATAAGTGACGGTCTCTCTGCCGCCGGCACGTGCATCGCTCGTGATTCGACTCCTATCCACGACGATCAGCTCGTTCTCTTCCGGTGCAATGGTCACCCGAAGCGGTCTGGTGATCTGAATCCCTTCCGCCTCGACAGACTCAAACAGCCCCGGGGCTTCAAATACGTGGGTGCGTACGGTTGGATTGGTAAATCGGAAAATCAACGGTTCCGCGAAATCCGTACTTCGGTGAAGGACAATTTCTCCGGGAAGCCACACTGCTTGCTGATCTTCGACATCGCGAGCCACAAACGCGAGCTCCGTCGCCCATCCGGTCGACCCCAGGGCAAACACTCCGCCGCCGATCACACATCCAAGCCCTACACCCACGACACGAGCAGTGAGTCTCTTGAATCCTCTCATCGGGTGTTTCCTATGCGCGCACCATCCGCAGTGAACCGCGTACTTTTACATCACTCGTTTAAGAAAGGGGACCACCAGTCCCGGCTGGGCTTCAATGATGACCTGATGCCAACCGGGACCGGAATCTTTCCCTTCCCTCTCGAGAGGGAACTGCGGAGTTTGTCTCACAGATGACGAGCACGCTTCCCACTACGTCAAGGACGCTGCTCAGCCGCCTCCGATGTCGCCACGAGTTTCAATGATGAAGAGCTCGCCTTTCACCTCAGGATGGATGTCACACCACAGGGCGTGCCGGACACTTTCGGCCCCGCCGGTTTGCGGGTCAAAGTTTGAGGGGGCCGTGGAGAACCGAAGGGTCATCGTTTTCCCAGCGTCGACATGAAACGATTTGAACTGTTTCCCTCGTACCTCCGTTCCGCCTTCGACCTTCACGGCCATGTTCTTGAACAATGTTGACGCAAGTCCATGAGTGACAGAATCCTGGTTTCGGACGACGACGATGGTCTCCTGTGATGGCATCGTGAACCCCGCTGTCTCGTAGCCATGTTGTCGGTCCTTAATGGTGATTTCTACCTTTGAAGGTGGCGCTTCCATTCCCTTAGCCTGTGCGTACACGATATCGGGATCGGCGTTCCAACCCACGATTGTCGCGACGGCAAACAGAATGCTGAACCAGATTGTTCCACGTCGTCGAAGACTCATTCGTGCCTCCTTGTATGAAATGGTATGAGATAGGTTTCTCGCCCACTCACTCCTCATCACCGTGTGTGACCCTCCTATCTGTGCTGATCTGGCACCTCCTTCCCATGATTCAACCCTTACGTGGTGAGTGGCTTGTCTTGTCCGCAGTTCCTAGGCGGATGATGCGTCACGCCTTATTTCACTAATGATCGAATGTAATGCACCAGTTGCCACACCTGCTCATCCGGCAACCCCCCAAAGGCCGTCATGCCGGTTCCTGGAGAGCCGTTCTTGATGATCCAGAACAACTGACCATCGGGGATCTCACGCATCATCGTTCCGCAGGTGAAGTTCCGAGGCGGCGGCACGAGCGCTGCACCCATCAACCCCTTCCCATCACCCTGCTCCCCATGGCACATCACACAGGCGATGGGCTGCGCCGTTCTCAGAAACAGCTCCCTGCCTGCTTGCACGGCTCCCGCAGAGGAGGGGACGGGGTTGGTCCTGGTCAGGTAGTCGCTCGGGGCCTTGGCTGTTTTACGCGGTTGCACGCAGGCTCCGCTCGGATCACCTCCCGCGGCAGGCGCAACCTCTGGGATTCCCTTAAACGTGACTTGTAAATAGGCGATGACATCCGCCACGCCTTGCTGGCCGATCGTGAGCCCCCAGTAGGGCATGTTCGGTGATTTGCCGACGGCCGCTCCGCCGTGGTTGATCACGGTATAGAGGTATTCCATCGGAAGTTTGTCGAACGGCATGTTGGCATGGATCGCCGGTTTCGGTTCGAGCCCCGATGCGGCAGGACCATCGCCCTTGCCCGTGAAGCCATGACATTGAGCACAGTATTCTTTGTACACCGTCTTTCCACGGTCCACGCTCGCGTTCGCGAACTCTTGACTGGTCCAAGGCTCGTAATAGGTGAAGTCTTTGACCCCTTGCACGGCAAGGAATCCGATCACGGCCCGCAATTGTGGGTCGGTCGCGTCAGCCAGAAATTCACCGGTATGGATGATGAAGTCCTGTGGATTCTGGCCGAAGCGATAGAGCCAGTCCATGTTGTATCGCTGGCCGGCATTCTGCAGAGCCGCACTCTGCGGTCCTCCGACCAATTTGCCGTTCTCCTCGATCGTGTGGCAGCCTAGGCAGGCATGGGCTTTATAGGCCGCCGCCCCGAATTTCACATCGAATTTCGTGACCTTCGACGGGTCAAACGCTCCGACCGTGACGCGTGGGTCTCGATTATGTTCGGCAAAGTAATCGGCAAGGGCATTCGCCTCCGCCTCCGTGACGATCGGGTGCTTAGTCGGAACGTTCGTCAGGTCCCAGAGATAGCCCTTGGCATAGAGCGGAGCCTCCTTCCCGGTCAGCCAACGAATGAGCCACGCCCGTTGATATTTACTGCCGGCCCATATCAAGTCCGGGGCGTGAAGTTTGAACCGTGATTCCGCGGTGCCTTCCAATCGATGGCACTGCACACAGGTCTGCTGGATCAGCTCTTTTGCGCGGGTTTGATCGCTCGCAAGGAGAAGAGGCGGTGGGGCCAGCACCCCAACCAACGCGAAGACCATGGCTCCGATGACTACTCTCTTTCGCAGATTCATAATCGTTCCCTTTCTCGGTGGTGAATCCAATCGTCGGGCCCCTGACTGTGACGATGTTGGCATGTCGACCACGTCCTGACTATTCAACACAGTCTCCCAAGCAAGCGACGGTCCACTTCCGTGAAGTCTCCAACTCATTCGTTATTCCTTGTGAGACTGCCCAGCAAAAAAGGATTCGTGAATCAGATTGGCCATTAGCCGGCTTGTTTATGTGTCCGGTGTCTCTTTTTGCTACAGCCGGCACTGGTGCCCTGTCGCATTGTTCCCCAACCCTGGCGACTTTCCTTGTCGATGTCACTGCCCACTCTGAGCGATCTCATAGAAGCACGTAAATGGAGGTCAGATCGGCTCTGGCGTAGGCTTTGCTGGGTATTTGGGTAGGAGAGAATTACCAAGGCATCCAAGGCCGTTCATGGTATCAAGGTGACATGGGTGAAGGGGGAACAGGTTGCGATTGAAAATATGAAGGTCCCCCTAGTATTGTATCCGGCTGATTAAGAAGGGATGTTTGTGTGGGACCCACAAGCGGCCAGCTGTTGACCCGGTGCTGGAGTGGTGCTCTACCTCTCGCAGCGACGATCTGTGCGGTAATGAGTAGGTGCCGCTTCTTCATCTGTAGCCGTGTGGGCTTGCAGTTTCAAATGTGGGTGGGGTATTAGACAGCGCCTGAGTGTACCTTCACGGCGATACCGATGGGTTCACAGGAGTTGTTCCACGGTTTTTCAACGGCTTACTGACAGGAGTAGGTATGAGTGGATTTTTGGTGGAGCTCTGGGCCTTTATGAAGGAACGAAAAGCATTTTGGCTGTTACCGATCCTAGCTGTGCTGCTCTTGTTTGGGTCATTGATCGTATTTACACAAGGGTCTGCCGTGGCGCCCTTCATTTACACCCTGTTCTAGCCTGTATGATTCATGAGCGTCTTGACTGCAACCGCCCATATGTTGCAGCACAAGCCGAGCCACACTCAAGTTGCAGGTTAACGATTTCGCTGCTGCAGTGTGATTGTCGATGGTGGCACGAGCTAGCCTGGTTTGGCCGGGCAGGCTCGTCTCTCATGGCTCTGAGTCGGCCGATGGGGTACAAGCCGTCGTGAATAGTGCGGGCGAGGGCGTTGAATTGGAGACCGACAGCATCATTCTCTTCCGAGAACGGGCAGTCTCAAGCCGCGTTCAGGAAAAGCGTAGGAGTAGTTTGTGACCTACATTCTTGGTATTTCGGCTTTCTATCATGACAGCGCGGCCTGTCTGATCCGTGACGGCGACATCGTGGCCGCTGCCCAGGAGGAGCGGTTCACGCGAAAGAAGCACGATCCACATTTTCCCTCCCATGCCGTGGCGTATTGTTTGCGGGAGGGGGGAATTCATCTGAAAGATCTCCGATATATCGTCTTCTATGACAAACCGCTGGTGAAATTCGAACGGCTGCTCGAAACCTACTTGGCCTTTGCGCCGATCGGTCTTCAATCATTTGTGGCAGCCATGCCGGTGTGGCTGAAGGAGAAGCTCTTTCTGCGGAATCTCCTCGGGAAAGAGTTTCTGGCCTTGGCGCCGGATCTGACACAGGCCACACTTCCACCGTTGTTGTTTGGAGAACATCACGAATCGCATGCCGCCTCGGCATTCTATCCGTCGCCCTACGAGAAGGCGGTTGTTCTTTGCATGGATGGCGTCGGGGAGTGGGCCACCACGTCGGCGTGGCTGGGTGACGGAAACGCGCTGACGCCACTGTGGGAAATCCCGTTTCCCCATTCACTGGGGCTGCTCTATTCCGCATTTACCTACTACACGGGGTTCAAGGTCAATTCCGGAGAGTACAAGGTGATGGGTTTAGCTCCCTATGGGGAACCCAAGTATGTCAAAGCGATCTACGACCATCTCCTTGATCTCAAGCCGGACGGCACCTTCCGGTTGAATATGGAGTATTTTAACTACTGTACCGGGTTGACCATGACGGGGAACAAGTTTGATGAGGTGTTCGGCGGGCCACCACGGAAGCCTGAAAGTAAATTGACCCAGCGGGAGATGGATCTGGCCCGCTCAGTCCAGGAGGTGACCGAGGAGGTGATGTTACGTGTCACGCGAGCTCTGCACCAGGAAACCGGAGTCGAGCATCTCTGCATGGCGGGTGGTGTGGCGCTCAACTGTGTCGGCAATGGGCGAATCTTACGAGAAGGTCCATTCAAAGGGATCTGGATCCAGCCCGCAGCGGGAGATGCGGGAGGCGCGGTGGGTGCCGCACTGAGCGCCTGGCATGGCTACGAGAACCAACCTCGCCGTGCCACCGGGATTGACCGGATGCAGGGGAGTTATCTAGGCCCCAAGCATACCAATGACGAAATCGAATCATTCCTCAAACAGGTCGAGGCGCCATATGAATTGCTCGGCGACGACCAGCTCTATCGCCGACTTGCGACAGATCTCGCTGACGGCAAGGTGGTCGGCTGGTTACAGGGGCGCATGGAGTTTGGCCCTCGTGCACTTGGCGGCCGAAGCATCCTTGGAGACGCCAGAAACACAAAAATGCAATCAGTGATGAACCTCAAGATCAAGTATCGAGAATCCTTTCGGCCGTTCGCACCCTCGGTCTTGCGAGAACGTGTCTCGGATTTTTTTGAGATGAATACGGACAGTCCCTACATGCTGCTGGTGGCGCCGGTGCAGCCCAAGCGACGGCTTCCCTTGCCTGCAGGTCGCTCAGATTTGTGGGGGATTGATCTCTTGAATATTCCTCGGTCCGATGTACCGGCGATTACGCATCTGGACTATTCTGCTCGGATCCAAACGGTACATGAAGAGACCAATCCCCGATACTATCGCCTTCTGAAGGCGTTTGAGGCGCACACCGGCTATCCCGTTCTCGTCAACACTTCCTTCAATGTTCGCGGAGAACCCATTGTCTGCACCCCTGAGGATGCCTATCGCTGCTTCATGCGAACGGAGATGGATGTGCTGGTCTTAGAGAATTGTGTGCTCTACAAGACACAGCAAAAGCCGCTGGAGAAGGATACGAATTGGCAAAAAGAATTTGAGCTCGATTAGGGAGACACGGCGAAATGGATGGAACAGGGCAACAGCCTACGGTCAAAGACTTGCGGAACTTTGGTCTGCTCGTGGGCGGGGTGTTTTCGGTGATCGGGCTTTGGCCGATTGTGTTTCGAGGTGAATCGCCAAGATTGTGGGCTCTGGTGGTCGGTGGGTCGCTGATGATGCTCGGCGGGATCGCTCCGCGCAGTTTGAAACAGATTCATGCGGGGTGGATGAGGGTCGGCCATGTGCTCGGAGCCATCAATACGAAAGTCATACTCGGGCTTATTTATTATCTGCTGATTGTCCCAATGGGGATGGTGATGCGGTGGTTGGGCAAAGACTCAATGCGTCGCACACTTGATCGAGATGTCAGTACATATCGGGTCGTGCGATCTCCACGGCCTCGACAGCATATGCGCAACCAATTTTAATGAGCTGTTGAACAGGTCCCCGAACGTTGTTCTGGGCTTGTGCAGCGGCGAGCCGTGCCCCACCACAAGGTCTTGAGCTGGATGTCGATAGAATTGCTCATCTTCCACTGACCCAGCCCGATGTGTCAGGTCATCATCTCGGAGGCTCATGAAGCCCAACAACCATCCTCGTGAACAGACAGGGCTGCTGCTCACCTGCCTTTTCCTGTGGGAATTGTCGATAGGCGTGATGGCCGTGGCGATATCCATGAACGGGGATCGTTCATGGACGCTGTTCATCACCAGTCAAGCCGGGTGGGTCTTTCTGCTGGCGTTGGGGATAGGGGGCCTCACCACGGCCGTGATTGTTCGCCAGTATGTCACCAGCCGTCGAGTGGAATCTTCCCACTTCCGTCTTACCGTGGCCATGAACCTCATCATGGTTCTGGTCGTACTCCTGACAGGTGAGGTCACCGTTCGGCTGGGCACCACCACCGTGCGAGATGGTGAGGAATGGCGGTGGCGGGTGCTGCTTCCGAGGAACTGGGAGCAGGTGGCAGCGTTCTATCGGCAGCTTCTCACAAGTGGCGAGGGACGACGTCTGTCCTACCTCACGTATGATGACGTCATGGGATGGACCTTGGGTCCCAACCGAAAAAGCGCGAACGGGCTGTACTATTCCAGTGCGGAGGGAATCCGTGCCCCGGGGGAGGGCGTTTCGTTTGCCAAAACTTCGGCGAAGACTCGGATTGCGCTGGTGGGGGATTCGTTTACGTTTGGGGATAACGTGCCGTATGAAGAGAGTTGGGGCTATCTTTTGGAGAAGGCCTTGGGGCCTGAGTTTGAGGTGTTGAACTTCGGCGTGAGCGGCTATGCCGTTGATCAGGCGTATCTGCGCTACGAAAAAGATGTTCGTCCCTGGCACCCGAAGCTCGTCATCTTCGGCTTCATCTCGGATGATGTGGAACGGTCCATGCGGCTCTATCACTCGGCCATGACCAGTCGGGAAGGTTGGGGTGAGTTCCCCTTTGCCAAACCGCGTTTTATCCTTCGGGACGGAACGCTCACACGACTGAATGTGCCTCCGCTGACTCCCGAAGCGCTCTATTCCAAGAAGTCGATCGATGAGCTTCCTGCTCTACAGTATGATCGGGGTTACCGGCCAGGGGATTGGCAGGTGAGCTGGATGCATCGTTCCTATCTCGCTCGAGTTATTCTGACCCTATTGCCTCATCGGGAAACTGTCAGCCTGGATATCTCTGATGAGGCGTTGTTGTCAGTGAACGCTGCGATTTTGCAGACCTTCGTGCAGTTAGCTCGGTCGGAAAGGAGCATCCCTCTGGTGGCGTATTTCCCAGAGAACAATGCGGAGCTTGAGGGACCGCCGAGCCCGCTTCCAATGGGACGACAAGTGCTCCAGAAGGCCGGGATCTCCTACGCCGATCCGACATCCTGTGTGCAATCTGTGCCCCCTGCGGAGCGGTTCGTTCAGGGGGGGTGGCATTATTCACCGCAGAGTAATGCGCAGGTGGCACGATGTTTGAGGAATGCGGTGCGTGAAGCACTGGCTCTGTCGCCCCATTAATGAGGAATTGCTCGTTCCCTGGCCGATGAGAGAAACACTCGTGTAGACTTAATCCATGAGATGACTTTCGTGTGCTTGTCATGGGTTGTTCGGGCAGTTGCTTCAAATCTTTAGCCATCTCTTCAGAAGCGCGTTGTTTGAACCTTGGCTCCCTTTGATGGCAAGTGCAGCGAGGGAGTCGGCAGTGAGCTGATCAACGGGCGGTTATTTGTAGGCGATGGCCGCACTGGTCGGTCCGGCCAGATGGATGACCTCGAATCGGGTGAAGCCGACCTCGCGACACCACTGGCGGAAGTCCGCGCCAGAATAGTCGAACGCATCGCCGAATTCAAGGAGCATGTTAAGAGACATCAGCAGCCCTTGCACGTTTTCGCGGCGGGCATCGTCAATTAAAGCTTCGATGGCAATCAGCGCCCCACCGATTGGCAAGGCCTCGTAGGCCGAACGGATGAGGTGTAGCTTCTTCTCCAGATTCCAGTCGTGCAGGATCATGCCCATCGTGATGAGGTCGGCCTTCGGCAGCTGGTCCTTGAAGAAGTCGCCGGATACCGTGGTTATGCGATGTTCTAACCCAGCCGCGGCAATGTGTTTCCTTGCGATCGGTTCCACCACGGGTAGGTCGAAGCTGATGCATTGTAGATGTGAGTGGCGCTTTGCCGCTTCAACGCTGAGCAGACCGGTGGCACCACCGACATCGCAAAGGGTTCTGAATTTCGAGAAGTCAAACTTCTCGGCGAAGGCCTCGAAGTTGATGCGAGAAATCCCGGTCATCGCGCCCATAAATTGTTCCAGCCTGGATGGGTCTGAATAGAGTTCTTCGAACATTCCTTTCCGGCCGTGTTTGATCTCGTTCTGAGGTCGCCCTGTTCGTAATGCGTCAGGCAGGTCGTTCCAAAACCGGAACAGCCGCGCGTTGAGCATGACGAGAATGCCCCCGATGTAGCGTGGACTCGTTGCATCGAGGAACATTGAGCCTTCTGGTGTATTGACATATGTGGCATGTGGCCCGTCACCGTCACGGTCAAGAAACTTCATTGCCACCAGCGCATCAAAGAAGTCGGGATTGGCACGTGGATGAAACTGCAATGCCTGGCATAATTCTGTTCCGGTTAGACAACGATTGCCCAGCTTCGTGAATAGACCAACCTCAACGGCTGTGAGTAAAACCTTTGAGTTCCAGAAGCTGAAAGCCGTCTGCAAGATGGACGAGGGACTTGGAGAATGGTTCATACGAATGTGACCTCTCGATTGCGGTGATACACCACCGGGGAGAATTCTGCATCAGTGATGCACTGATGTTTTACGATTAAACATCAACGAGCATGCCGCAGAGATTGATGAACACCCGTATGTTTCCTGTCGTGTCTTTGCGCGCGACGGATACAATCAGGTCGGACTTCGGGTCTGCATAGAGCATGACTTCCTGGCTCCCAAAATACCTCATGGGGAATTCAGGCTCGGCTATTTCCGCAATGCCAGTGAGGGCAATCGGATAGACGCCGAGGACTGATTTCGTCGTCACTTGCACGGCGTAGAAGAGAGGTTGGTTCGGATGTCCGAAGCCATTGATGCCGAGAAATTTCACCTCGAATCGTTTCCTGGCAGGAACCGTACACACGACGATATCCTTCACGCTGTCTCCGGCACTCAGATTGACGGCTGCTCCAGTTTGAAAAGGTCTTTGTGCCATGTGGGTCACCTCCTATTACGATTGAAGGACCGAAGGGGGAAAATTTGGGGAGTTCACAATGAGAAGACGTCTCACTCAGGGGTGAGCGTACGAGGGAGGGGAGGGAGAGTCAAGCGGATCGAGCCTGGCGTATCAGTTGTGTCTGTGCAATTAGAGGAGGGCATTGCTCCTGAAGTTGTTCCAAAGGCGGACTTGGGGTACTTACTGGAAGCTTTAGTGTTCTCTCTTCTCAGTGCTCGGACTGAGCGTACGTCCAGAGGAGATTAGCCTCCCTACTTTGCCACAATGGCTGTGTCTTTGTGACCGGAGCCTTCAAGCTGGCATCCCAGTACCATGTCGCACGACTATCACAGTGGTGGTGAAGGGCGAGATACTGTGGCGTGAGTCCGTCAATCAGCTCGCCTGATTTTCGAGACTGCTGATGAGCCACCACCAAATCCCTTGGCCGGTGCCATCTCGTGCCTCGTTGACGCAAACTTCGCATAGAGGTACCATCCTTCCCCTATTGTGAGTAGGGCCAATGCGACATCTTCTCCATCCAATCTGGTGCGCATGAGATGAAACTGCAACCATAGCAGGAGGCAACATGGCAACGTTCACAGGTACAGCCGCTAACGAAACGATCACCCCCAGCAGTGTTTCAGGTACGGTCACGCGTAATCCCCTTGGCAGTCTCCCTTCAGATGCATCCGATACCATCTATGGTAATGGGGGTGCGGACAGGCTGGATGGTGGTGGAGGGGATGATATCATCTACGGGGATGATTTCTTTGGTACCATCGCTGGCAATGATACGATTTTCGGTGGGGCGGGCAACGACACCATCCGCACCGGTAATGGCAACAACACCGTCGATGGCGGTGCAGGCAACGATAGAATTGCTGGCGGAAGCGGTATCGATACCATCACCGGTGGGTTGGGGGACGATCGCATCAGTGGCGAGGGAGGCAATGATACCATCACTGGGGGAGCGGGGAACGACATCATCTATGGCGATGACTTCTTCGATACCGGCACCGGTAACGACACCATTTCGTATGCGAGTGCGACCGCGGGTGTGACGGTCAACCTCAGCCTGACGGCAGCACAGGATACGATCGGGGCTGGTATCGACACCTTGCGTAGTTTGGAGAATCTCACGGGCTCGAACTTCAACGATACGCTCATCGGTAACAGTGGCAACAATGTCCTGAGTGGAGGAGGGGGCAACGACACACTCAACAGCGGCAGCGGCAACGACACGCTGATTGGTGGGCTTGGGGGCGATACCTTGAATGGTGGTCTGGGTAGCGACCTCTTCGATTACAATTCGGTCAACGAAAGCCCCGTGGGTGCTGGTAGGGATAAGATCGTCGGTTTTGCCGGTAATGGCGCATTGGTTGGCGATCGGATCGATCTGACTACGATCGATGCCAATGTTTTGGTAGCTGGCAACCAGGCTTTCACCTATATCGGCAGTGCTGCGTTTACAGCAGCCGGCCAGGTCCGGTATGCCGGTGGAGTCCTTCAGGTCAGCAATGATGCGGATAGGCTGGCGGAGTTCGAGATTCAGCTGGTTGGTACACCAGCGCTTGTTGTGGGAGGGGCTGGTACCGACATCCTGCTGTAAGTCTCCAGTCTCCTGCAGGGCGCTTCTATTCGAGGGGCGTCCTGCATAGCTGAAACTTGGCTTGTGAAATCTTGGTTGATGGCATCTATAAGGGAGTGGGCCTTCTATTGAGAAATTGCAGTCGGATCGCGAGTAATGTCTGCCTCGAGGACGACCAGGGCGCTTTGTCCTTCCTACTATCCGTACACACGTTGAGTACTAACTCCTTGCCATCCCTCCCCAATCGCATAGTAAGGATGAGTTTTCACTAGCGCAATGTGTGTGCGTTGTTGCTATTACCAGGATGATTCTCCTAGATGGGTATGAGCAAAGCGTTGTCTATGAGGTGTACGCAATTCGGTTGACGGCCCCCCCGGATCTGACGTATCGTGAGCGATCCATACTGTCAGGGTACAAGGCTGTCTTGTAGAGCCTGAACGAAGGAGCTACGACGACCATGAAGATATACCTCGCTAATCCCCGTGGGTTTTGTGCCGGAGTCGACCGGGCGATCGATATCGTGGATTTGTCGCTCAAAAAATACGGCGCGCCGATCTATGTTCGGCATGAGATCGTGCACAGCCGCCATGTCGTGAATACCCTTCGGCGAAAGGGCGCAGTCTTCGTGGAAGAGTTAAACGAGGTTCCCGAAGGGTCGGTCGTGATTTTCAGTGCGCACGGTGTCGCGAAGTCGGTCTGGGAAGAAGCGAATCAGCGGCGTCTGCATGTCATTGATGCCACCTGTCCGCTCGTGATCAAGGTGCATAACGAAGTGAACCGTGACTATACCCAGGGTTATGAACTGATTCTCATCGGGCATGCGGGCCATCCGGAAGTCATTGGGACGCTCGGACAGGTTCCCGACAAGTTTCACTTGGTGTCCTCGGTGGAAGACGTCGAAAAGCTCCAAGTGGACAATACGGTGAATCTCTCATACGTGACGCAAACCACGTTGAGTGTCGATGAATGTCGGGACATCGTGGGGGCGCTGCATCAGCGGTTTCCAAACATTAAGGGGCCTCATCAAGAAGATATCTGTTACGCCACGCAGAACCGACAGAATGCAGTCAAAGAGTTGTCACGCCTCGTGGACGTTATTCTCGTCATCGGGTCGCCGAACAGTTCCAATTCCAATCGCCTGCGGGAATTAGGAGAGCAGTGTGGCATTCCATCCTACCTCATCGACTCGGCTGCCGATATCGATCCGGTCTGGCTCGAAGGAGCTAAGGCCGTCGGCATTGCCGCCGGTGCATCAGCGCCGGAAATTCTGGTCACGGAGGTCGTCGCGTTCTTGAGAGCGTCGGAGCCGTTCGAAGTCGAAGAATTGACCGTCATCGAGGAAGATGTCGAGTTTCTTCTGCCGAAGGAACTGGTTCAAATCGAGTCTTCGAAGAAGTCGATGGCTGGCGTTCCCAGATAGTGTCATAATCGAACATGCGCTCACTGCCCGTTCCTTCAGCTATAGATGGGGCCCGTTGCTGCGGGCAGTGAGCGAGCAACATCCTCCACTTGTATTCTATTCCTAACTATATCTATAAATTGTAGGGGCATGGATTTCATCCCCTAGCTGCTGTGTTTTGATTTTGATTTCCTATGACCTCTGTGGTACAAGGTCCCGGAGTTTTTCGTTCCCAAGCGCATGCTCGTCGCGTACGGGTGGCGCGTGTAACTTTATAAGGTGAGCTGATGCATTTAAAGACTATGAACATGACAGGCTTCAAGTCGTTTGCTGAGGCCAAAATTGAATTTCCAGAGGGAGTGACTGCGATCGTCGGTCCGAATGGAAGCGGGAAAAGCAACGTCGTGGATGCCATCCTCTGGGTGCTCGGTGAACAGAGTACCAAGACGCTCCGTAGCGAAAAGATGGAAGATGTCATTTTTAATGGGACCGAACTCCGAAAGCCGTTGGGAATGGCCGAAGTGTCTCTGGTGATCGGCGGGCTCGATCCTACGATGATGAAGCTCGACGGAAATTCCGGTCTTCCCAACGAACTGACCGACATGCAGGAGATGATGATTACTCGCCGGTTGTACCGTAACGGGGAAAGTGAATATCTCCTTAACAAAATCCAATGCCGACTCAAGGACATTCGCAGCTTGCTGCTTGATACGCGTGCGGGAAGCAAAGGGCATACGGTGATCGCCCAGGGACAGATCGACCAGATCTTGAATGCCTCGCCTCAAGACAGGCGTGAGTTGATCGAGGAGACGGCGGGTATCGTCCGTTACAAAAAGCAAAAGGCCGAAGCGCTGCGTAAGCTAGATGCTACCCAGCAAAATCTTCTCCGTGTCCGAGACATCGTGGCCGAGGTGAAAAAACAGTTGAACTCTCTCGAGCGACAGGCGCGACAAGCGCGGACCTATCAGGCTTTGCAGGGGGAAGTGCGCGAGATTGAAGTGGCATTGCTGACCAAAGAGTTTCTGGTCTTGCGGCAAACGTTGCAGGAGGTCGAGAGCGACGTACTGAGTCTTGACCGGCAAGAATCGGAGAAGGCGGCTGAACAGGCGCGGCTCACGACGGATCTTGAACAGGCGCGGCTCGATGCGATTGGCATGTCCGACACCATTGCTAAGATTCGTGAAGAATTGGCGGGCGTTGAGCAGCAACAAGCTCAGGCGTTGACCGCGGCGGAAGTCGAGCGGAGTCGAGGACAATTGTTTGAACAACAACAGGTGCAGGAGTCGGCTGAACTCGAGGAACTCGTTCGTTCACAGGGACAGGTCTCCGAGACGCTGCAGACGATTGAGACCTCCCTACGATCGGTGGAAGAGGAGATGGCGCTTCGGGTTCAGATGCTTGAGGAGTTGGACCAGGAGCTCATGCGCTTGATCGGTCAGCGGGCAGCGGCCGTCTCGGAAGAGGAGCGAGGCCGTAAGGATGTGTTGCAGCTGGCTGTTCTTGTCGCAAACACCGAACAGACAATCTCACAATTGGCAAGACGGATGGAAGACCTCGTGGGGCGCGGCGCACGGCTGACTGCGGAACGAGAGGATCTCGGTAGTCAGCGTACCATGGCGATCGATCGGCATGACTCATTGCGGAAAGAGTATGGCGATGTTGATCGGCGGGTGTCGGAACTGCGCACGGAGTTGCGGGCGGTACAGGAAGAGGCTGCTCAAGCTGCGGGGAGTTTGCAATCGTTGGATCAGGTGATTTTGCGGCGGTCGGAGGAGCTGGCGGGAGTCGATTCACGTCTTGAGGCGCTCCAAAGTGTGGTACGTGAAGAAATGGGCTACGGTCGACAGGGCGAGCAACAAGGGCCTGCCCTCAAGTCGTGTGAAGGCGTGCGGGATGCGGTGGCCGAGTGGTTGGTCATTCCCTCCGGGATGGAACGTGCGGTCGAGGCGGTGTTGGGGGAGCGTGTTCGCGGATGGTTCGTGGATGAGCCGTCGGTCGGCAAACGGCTGATTCGGTTTCTCCAACAGGAGGCGCTCGGGCGAGGCAGTTTTATCCCACAGCGTCCACGGTGGGACGGGGCTTCGACGCCCTCGTGGTGGCCGGCGATCGCTGCAGAGCCCGGTGTGGTCGGGCGAGCGGTCGATTTGATTCAAACTGATGCAGCTCGATCGGCGGCTCGCGATGCCCTGTTTGATCGTGTGGTGATCGTTCGGTCCTTGGACCAGGCGTTGCAGCTGTGGGAACGACAGGAATGGGGCGCTCCTCACGGACCGATTCTCGTCACCCTGGACGGAGAAGTCGTGGATGCTTCCGGAATCGTGACGGGTGGTCAGGTGCAAAGTACGCCGGGTCTGCTTGAGCGTCGTCGGGAGGTGATCGACCTCGAAACCAAGCGACAGTCCTTCGTGGCGGAACTTGATCAGAGCAAGCAACAGCGGGACATGGTTTTTGCACAGATTCAGATGCTCACGCAGCGTGACCGCCAGCTTGGAGATGCTCTGCGTGATGCGGAGATGCAGAATCTGTCCTTGCGCAAAGACGAGGAAAAGCTCCAGCATGTGTTGGCCGATCTCGATCAGCGTTTGGAGGCGGTGGACGCAGAGATTCAGGAGGGCCTGAGTGAGCGGGGTCGGGTGGAGGACGAATCGCACTCAGTCCAAGCCCAATTGGGGCAATGGATCGCCGAGAAAAATGGGCAAGATGCCTTGGTGGCGAGAGTGCGAGAACGGCTAGGGTTGCTTGATCAGACCATGAACCAGCATCAGGAACAGGTCACTCAGGCCAAGCTGACCGTGGAGGGATTACGTGCAAAGCGGGAACATGAGCAGCTGAATCGTGCCCGCGTGACGCAGCAGATCCAGGAGTCCGAAGAGCGGCGCCGCATCCTGGGCGAACACCTAGACAGTTTGAAGGGCTTGATTGAACGGAGCCGGGAACAACAGGTTTTGCAGGAGACGCTTTGCCGGGATCGCGGAGTGACTGCCGGACAGGTGAAGGGCGAATTGGTTGCGGCACAGGAACGACAAGCGCAGCACATGGCCACGAGTCAAACACTTGAAGCCGGCCTAGAGGAGATACGGCGAGGGATGTCGGTCGTCCGAGATGCCCGCATGACTGTGGAGGTTCGTCGTGCCGAGGTGCGGATGCATTTGGGGACGGTGGAGGGTACGTTGGCCGGCACCTATCAAATTGATCCACTGACACTCATCGATACTCCACCGCAATCAGACGGCTCGATGGGCGAAACAGATGTCGCCCCGCGACAGGCGGCGGACGAGCGTTCGGATGTCGAGCTGAAAGAACAGTTGCAGAAACTTCGTGATCGTCTGGATCGCATGGGGCCCATCAATCTGGCCGCAATCAGCGAGCATCAGGAATTGGAGGAACGTCACACCTTCCTCTCGGCGCAGGAGCAAGACCTCTCAAACTCGATTGCCTCTTTGAAGGAAATCATCCAACGTATTAATCGGACCACGAAGGAAATGTTTGCCGCCACCTATGATGAATTGCAGCAGAAGTTCACCGAGGTGTTCGGACAATTTTTCCCGGGAGGACGGGCTGAACTGCAGTTGATTGAGGAACCGCCGTTGGAAAACGGAGAACCGTCCGGTAATCAAGAGCCCGGCATTGAGATTGTTGCGCAACCTCCCGGGAAACGGTTGAAGAGCATTACGATGCTGTCGGGTGGAGAAAAAACCTTGACGGCGATGGCACTCTTGTTTGCGAGTTTCCTCATCAGGCCGACCCCGTTCTGTTTGCTGGATGAAATCGATGCGCCGCTGGACGAGGAAAATATCGGACGGTTTACGGCGGTCTTGAAAGACTTGGCACAAAATGCCCAATTTCTCGTCATTACGCACAATAAACGCACGATGAGCATCGCCGATTCGCTCTTCGGCGTGACGATGGAAGAACCCGGTGTGTCGAAGCTTGTGTCCGTAAGGCTTGGAGATTTGCAACCGGCTTAATGGTTTGATCACGGACGAGCGGCCATGTTTCGATGCGCCTCTCCTCAGGATCTGACTCTGCAGAGACCGATGGGTTGCTCTGAACTTGCGTCTATGCGATCAGCGGTCATTCTTCTTCCAATTGAATTGTTTCCACGTGGACTCGGACAATGCCCTGCTCGACGAAGCCGAGTTGTTCGGCTGCTTCTCGGCTCACGTCAATGATCCGCTTGCCGGAGTCGGGGTTGTGCTGACTGGGAAAGGGGCCACGGTCATTTACTCGGACGATGATCGATCGTCCGTTCTCGATGTTCGTGACCTGCACGTGAGTCGGGAGCGGCAAATACTTATGGGCTGCCGTCAGCGCTCTGGGGTTGAACAGCTCGCCGTTGGCCGTCATAGAGCCTCCTGGTTGCCGCTTCGTTTCTTCTCCATACCACGAGGCCAATCCCGTTTCTTCGTAGGTCTGTGCACTGGCCACGGTCATTGGGGTATAGCGGGAACCCTTGACGGTATAGGGAGCTGTTTTCACACGTCCTAATCGAATCGCTTCTGTGACCGGGAGGCCGTCAATGGTTTGGAGATCTTCCCTGACCAAGGGGTAGTCCAATGGAGCACGGACGACTTCGAAGGTAAACTTGCCGATCTGATAGACGAGTTTCGTCGTTTCTTTCGTGAATTGATACGTTCCTCGTACGACCCATAGGGTTCCTTTGATCGTACCCTTGACGATGCGATAGCCGGTCTTGATCGTTGAGCCGGTTGTCTTGAGTACCGAGCAAGAGGTGAGGGCGATCATGGAGATGGTCAGCAGCCAGAGCGGGATCACGAGGCAGTACACCCGCCCACTTTCATGAGGAATTCGATCGAGGTATGGATGGGATCTCACGACAACTGTAATGATGGACCAGTTCTATGTGGGTGGCAAGGCGAAGGCCAATCAGGAGCACAGTACTTTACAGCAAGGGATGATCAGCCTGTGACTCCTACATCGACCGTGACGCAAGTGAAAGGTGTCGGGGGGCAACCCTGTAAGAATAATGGGGGATGGTTCAATAAGTCTCAAGTCGGAAAGTTGGTTTTTGTATGGGAGGAGGATAGGCTCGGGTATTCTGTGGGTGTAGCAATAGGGAGATGCTACCGATATCAAGGGGGGTACTCATGACACCTGTTCAAGGACCAGTCAGGCACCCGTATCAGCAATCGGTCGACGAGCTCGCTCGCACTCGGGTGATCTTGGAGGCGCTTTGTCGTCCGAGTGGAAAGATTGAAGGAACGCCTGTTCGCCGAGCAGATGAGGAGCTGGGGGATCATCCATTGGCGCCTGCCATGGGGATTCTCAATGGACTGCGGTTAGCAGTTGTCATGTGGGGTTTTGTTCTCCTGGGTCTTGTCTTGATATGGTGATCCGCCGGTTCTGCGTCGGGTTGACGGCGCGTTCCTCCAGCGATGTCCTTCTTGGGATCGTTGTCGTGCCTCAATCATAGGCGTCTCGTATAGAGACGCCTATGCGTGCTGTCTCCAACCGATTTCATCAAGAACACGAGAGGACGCGTGTGAGCTTCATCGCCATACCAATAACCGCATCGCGTCTTGTATCATACTAGGTTCTTCAAGCATCTGTTCCTGATCTCCGTGATACTACTATTCTCAATGACCGGGGGCGCCTGAATCTGATAGAGACATCAGACACTTCTGCCTCCCCGTGCTTGACTCGATTTTGGGTGTCTGTTATAACGCTCCAGTGCTTGTGTAGGTTTTTGCAATCACATAACAGGGAGACCTGTTGTAGATGATGGTTTCTTTCCTGCCGTGCTTTATTGTTTTGAGTCCTAACCATTCATGAACCTCATTAAGACGATTTTTAACCGCCTCTCTGACAGCTTGCTCTCCGGGATGCAGGGGAGGCTTGATCCTGCAACCGAGTTCACCCCTGTTGCGCCGCTTCGTCTGGTGTCGGAGAAACCGGTCGTGCTTGCCGCATTAGATGCGTCGACAGTGCGTCGTCCCATTAGTCATGCTATGGGGCAGCCGGATTCGGTTGATGATGCGATCAAACGGAGCCAGTCCTGGTTTTTTACCCGCCAACATGCTGAGGGGTACTGGGTTGCCGAGCTGGAAGCCGATACCACCCTCACATCTGAATATGTGATGCTTCGCCGGTTCCTCGGCCGGGTGGATCTCGAACGAGAGCTGATGGCGGTTCGATATCTCAAATCGATGCAGCTTCCCGATGGAGGGTGGCCCATTTATTATGGAGGGCCCTCTGAGATCAGCGCCTCGGTGAAGGCCTATTTTGCACTGAAACTGAGTGGTGTGTCTGCGGATGAACCGTTCATGGTTCGGGCTAAGGAGCGCATCTTGGCCATGGGTGGGGTCCTCCAGGCTAATGTGTTCACGAAAATCACGCTGGCGTTGTTCGATCAGTATGATTGGGAAGGGGTTCCCCACATGCCTGTGGAGATCATGCTGCTTCCCAAGAAATTCTATTTCAGTATCTATGCGATTTCCTATTGGTCACGGGCGGTCTTGATCCCATTACTGATTGTCTTTGCCCACCGGCCGGTCTGTCGAATCTCGCATGAACAGGGGATCGACGAGTTGTATCCCGTCCCGCGCGAAGAGGTGCGGTACTGGAAGTATCCTCCCTTCAACAAAGATCAAGCCTGGTTTACCCCGCACAACTTCTTTGTCGCGTTGGACTTCATGTTGAAGCTGTACGACCGCATGCCGATGCGAGCATTACGAGAGAAGGCACTGCATAAGGCCGCTTCCTGGATGGTGGATCACCTCAAAGGATCCGGGGGGCTCGGTGCGATTTATCCGGCGATGGCCAATTCCATCATGGCGCTCGAATGTTTGGGCTACAAAGCCGATGATCCGCTTGTCGTCAAGGCCCTGCGTGAGATCGAGGAGCTGGAAGTCTATGATTCGGTGATGGTGAACGGTGAGTCTGTGTCCACCCTGCATTTGCAACCTTGTTTTTCACCTATCTGGGATACGGCGTTGCTGACGAATGCATTGATTGAGGCTGGGGTGCCGCATGATCACCCAGCGCTTCAAAAGGCAGGTCTTTACCTGATGTCCCGCCAAACTAAAACGGTAGGGGACTGGATCATCTCCTCGCCGAACGCCCAACCAGGTGGATGGTATTTTCAGTTTGAGAATGAGCTCTATCCGGATGTCGACGATTCCGCGGTTGTGATCATGGCGCTCTCTAAATTGAAGATTCCCGGTCGAGATGGTGAGCTGGACGAGTCCATGCGTCGTGGTATGCAGTGGGTCTTGGCCATGCAAGGTTCGGACGGCGGGTGGGGCGCTTATGATAAAGACAACAACCGAGTCGTCTTCAACTATATTCCGTTTGCCGACCACAAGGCGCTGTTGGATCCCAGTACGGCTGATCTGGCCGGGCGCTGCTTGGAAATGCTCGGTGCATTAGGATATGACCAAACCCACCCGGCTGCGGGACCGGCGCTGGCCTTCTTGAAGAAAGAACAGGAGGAGGACGGTAGTTGGTATGGGCGGTGGGGTGTCAACTACATCTACGGGACATGGTCCGTGTTGGCCGGCTTGCGTGCCATCGGCGAGGATCTTTCGGCCCCCTATATTCGTCGGGCTGTGTCTTGGCTGGAATCGAAACAGAATTCCGACGGCGGGTGGGGTGAGTCCTGTCTTTCCTATTGTGATGATGGTGATGACCACGGAAGAGGCGAGAGTACGCCATCCCAAACCGCATGGGCGCTCATGGGCCTGATGTCGGCTGGAGCAATCGATTCCTTCAGTGTGGTGCGCGGTGTGCAGTACCTCCTTCGGCAACAAACGAAGGATGGATCTTGGCAGGAGATTGCCCACACCGGCACGGGATTCCCTCGTGTTTTTTATCTTCGTTATCATTGGTATTGCCAGTACTTTCCCTTGTGGGCGTTGGCCATGTATCGCAACGTGCGTGCTCGTGGGAAAACCCGGGCTGATGAACTGCGCCATCACCTCAAAGGTGCTGACCTCCCTCGGGCCGAGCATTGACATCCACCGGTCTTCTTCCTGCGCTTTCTTTGAACGGACAGCCGAGCACACGCATCGCCATCTTTGCTGCGACCCCTTGGGAAATGAGGGCGATACGATCGGCGTTCTATCCGGTGGTGGAGCGAACTATCGGGGGAATTCGTGTGCTCGTGTATACGGGCGGAGAGCGGGAGTATTGGCTGGTTCAGACGGGTGTCGGTCCGGAAAAGGCACGGCAATGTGCTGGTCGGCTGCTCCAGGTCCAATCCTTCTCCCTTATGATTTCAACAGGGTTTGCCTGCGCACTGGTCTCCGCCGACATCGGCGTGCTCTTAGTCGGTCGCGAGGTTGTGTCTAGTGGTTGGGAAGGTGCGGTGTCGTTACAAGCTATCGACGTATCAGGCGAAGAGCGAGATCGTATGGTCACATGTATCCACGCAATAGTACCGGCCGCACATATGGGGCGGTTTGTCTCAACTGCGCACGTGATCGGCAGTGCGATGGAAAAACGCGCGGTTGCAGAAAAGACGGAAGCGATCGGCCTGGATATGGAGAGCGCAGCCTTGGCGGTCGAAGCGAATCGAACCCACACGCCGTTTATCATTATTCGAACGGCCTCGGATCTCCTTGACGAAGATCTTCCGCTTGACTTCAATCTCTTTCTCAGGCCCACTGGGTGGCTTAAAGGGATCGCGAGTATTCTGGCTGCCCCATCGTGCCTCTTGGGGCTGGTTCGGCTTCGTCGTCAAAGTATGATCGCCGCAGAAGCCTTGACGGTGTTTTTCCGGCACTATGCGGCAGCGATGGCTCAGTAAAGACAAGATTGTGCGTCGACCGTGATTACGACATTTCTTGAAGCACTAGGGCGCAGGGCTCTCATCTACGTGGCCGAAATGGGTCGCATGCTGATCTTTGTCGTGTCGGCCTTTGGCTGGTTGGCGCGTCCCCCGTTTCGAGTCAATCAAACCGTCAAACAACTCCATTTTATCGGCTATAAATCGACGTTCGTCGTCGTGCTAACCGCGACGTTCACAGGTATGGTGTTGGCGTTGCAGGGGTATCATACATTGAGGAAGTTCGGATCGGAGGGGTTGCTTGGAGCCGCCGTGGCGGTCAGCATGATTCGTGAACTGGGGCCGGTGCTGGCTGCACTCATGGTGACGGCAAGGGCTGGGTCTGCTATGACGGCGGAGATCGGAATCATGCGGATTACGGAACAGATCGATGCGCTCGATACCATGGCCGTCAATCCACTCCAATACCTGATCGCGCCGAAACTGGTCGCAGGATTGATCGGTGTGCCGCTCTTGGTCGCGATTTTTGACGTCGTGGGAATTTACGGTGGTCATGTTGTGGGGGTTGAGCTGCTAGGGGTGAATGCCGGTACGTACTGGAACTCCATTGAGTCCGCGGTGGAGTGGAAAGACGTCTATGGCGGCATCCTGAAATCCATCAGTTTCGGGCTGATTATCAGCTGGGTTTGTTGCTATAAGGGATTCTTTACCAAAATGAGTGCCGAGGGCCTGGGCAACGCCACGACCGAGGCGGTCGTCTTGTCGTCGGTCCTCATTCTCGTGTGGGACTATTTTTTGACGGCACTGCTTTTTAATCTTTAATTATGCTGAAGCTGGTCGGGGTGACCAAGACATTGGGCGGGCAGCAGGTCTTGAGAGGCGTCGATCTGGCGGTGCCACAAGGGAAGCTTACCACGATCATCGGTCGCAGTGGAGAAGGCAAGAGTGTGTTGCTGAAACACATGATCGGCTTACTCCAACCTGATGCGGGCGAAGTATGGGTCGACGACGTCGAGATATCACGGCTGCGCGGGCATGCGTTGAACGAGGTCCGGAAGCGGTTCGCGATGTTGTTCCAGGGGGCGGCGCTATTCGACTCGCTGACTGTCTTTGAAAATGTCGCGTTCCCTCTCCGCGAAAGACTCCGCCTGAAGGGACCGGAGGTGACCAGCCGGGTCGAGGAAAAGCTGGATCAAGTCGGCTTAAGCGGAATGGGGCATAAGTTTCCGGCAGAATTGAGCGGAGGCATGCGCAAGCGCGCAGGGTTGGCACGCGCGTTGGTCATGCAACCGGAAATCATTCTGTTCGATGAACCGACCACCGGGCTCGATCCGCTCATGGCCAAATCGATTCATGATCTGATTACGAGTATGCAACGAAAATTTAAGTTTACCGCTGTGATGGTGAGCCATGAAATTCCTGAAATTTTCGGGATTTCGGATTACGTGGCCATCTTGAAGCACGGGAAGATTGCGGCGATGGCCGAACCGTCAGAGTTTCAACGTACCACGGATCCTGAAATCAAGGAGTTCATTTCGGTGGGAGGGACAGTGCTGACGGTAAGTCCCGGTTCTGCTAGCTAAAGGAGTCGCGTGATGGAGAAAGCCAAGCTGGAGATGATTGTCGGGGTCTTTGTGTTGATCGGGGTCATCTGCTTGGGGTATCTCTCCATCAAGCTGGGGAAACTAGAATTGATCGGCGGAGATGTTTACGAGGTTGATGCGCTGTTCAACTCCGCGACGGGATTGAAGTCGGGGGCGGCAGTGGAAATAGCCGGCGTTGAAGTGGGGCGAGTCAAGGCGATCTTCCTGAAGGAGGATCGGGCTCTTGTGCGGCTGGGGCTGCACAATGGGACGAAGCTCTATTCGGATACCATCGCATCGATCAAGACAAGAGGAATTATCGGCGAGAAGTATCTGGCCCTATCGCCGGGTGGAGGAGGCGATCCGTTGAAGCCGGGTGATACGATTCGAGATACGGAGTCCGGCCTCGATTTAGAGGAATTGGTGAGTCAGTATGTGCACGGGAAAGTGAATTAGTCTGAGTCCGAGAATCCGTGCATAAGGAATGAGCCATCCAATTAAGAGAGAAGGTGGGGGACATGGCGATGAGAAAAGAGTGGAACCATGAGGGTGTGTTCCATTGGACGGCCGTGGTGTTCTTGCTCCTGTTGATGGTGCTTGTGGTGATGCCCGTTCCCAGTGAGGCGGGGGCACCCACGGCAGCCATGAAGTCAACCATCGATGAAGTGCTCCGGATCGTGCGGGATAAAGAACTCAAGCAGCCGGCCAAATCCGAAACGCGTCGACACATGCTTGAAACTGTTGTCGCGGCACGATTTGATTACACTGAAATGTCTCGGCGGGCTCTTGGGGCTCCCTGGAATCAGCTGACAGATCAACAGAAGCAGGAGTTTGTCGATCTGTTTCGAACGTTATTGACGAATTCGTATGCGGATAAGATCGAGACCTATTCAGGCGAAGGCGTGGAGTATCTCAATGAGCGTACGGAGAAAGAGTATGCCGAAGTCCGGACAAAGGTGCTTTCCGGGAAAACCGAAATTCCTCTGGATTACCGACTGATCAATAAAGCGGAGGAGTGGCGGGTCTACGACGTCGTCGTGGACAATGTCAGTCTGGTAAATAACTACCGCGGACAGTTTACGAAAATTCTTCGTGCCTCTTCCTACACGGATCTCGTCGACCAGCTCCGCAAGAAATCCGACAAGCTCAAGGCGCCATAGCGTCGTTTCTCAAGCTATGAACACGCATATGCGTAGCCTTGCGATTCGCTTTGTCCTTGCATTGCTCATGATCTTTTGTCTGGTGCCCCTCAATCAGGCTCAGGCGGAGGTGAAGCTTTTCCCAATTCCCGCCATCAGTACCAGCAAAAACGACGGCAGCGATTTCGGGTTGATCGTGCCGGCTCTCTTCACGGGACCGGATGGGGATCTGAAGTACTTGGTCGCTCCCATGGTGGTGCATAACTCGTTCGTCGGTAGGCGTGGAACGGTCAATCTATTCCGCTATGAGCCGGGTGGGAAAGAGCTCCGAGGCATTGCGTCCTGGTCGGAGCGTATTGAGCGGAAATTCTTGTTGAGCTATGTCGATCCTGGATTCAGTAATGGCCGATACAGCATCGGGTTCAGTGCCATGCACTTCAAGAACGCCACCATGCGTTTTTTCGGGTTGGGTCCGACGACTGCCAAAGGAGATCAGACGAACTACACGGCTTCTGAAACAAGACTGAATTGGAAGTTCGGTATCTATGCCAACGAGGTCACGCAAATCGCGGTCAGTCAGCGGCTGCGGCATATGCAACCGATCCAGCAGGGCGCCGCAGATCTGTTCCCATTTTCTGGCGACCTGTTTCCGGAGGCTCCAGGCATGGAGGGGGCCACGATTTTGGGGCAGCGGATCAGTTTCCATTACGATACGCGCAATAACCTCGTCAC
>JAHBWQ010000080.1 GCA_019636915.1 Nitrospira sp.
TGGGAAGCACGACTTTCCATATAGTTTCCCATTTGGTCGCCCCCAAACCAATCGACCCTTCTCGGTACTCCCGTGGTACGGCTGCCAACCCCTCCTCCGTCGCAACAATGACGACAGGCACGGTTAAAAGCGCCAGCGTGAGCGAAGCCCAGAGGATGCCGCCTGTACCGAATGTCGGGGTCGGCAGCCGATCGGAGAACAACAAGGCATCAATCGTGCCGCCAACGCCATACACAAAAAACCCCAACCCGAATACACCGAAGACAATGGAAGGAACCCCGGCTAGATTGTTGACGGCGATGCGGACAGTCCTTACGATAACACCCTGACGTGCATATTCTCTGAGGTATAAGGCGCCGATCACACCGAACGGGGTCACGATGAGGCTCATGATCAGCACCATCATCACGGTTCCGAAAATGGCTGGAAAGATTCCGCCCTCCGTGTTGGCCTCTCGTGGTTCCGTGGTCAAGACCATCCAGACGTTGCCAGCATAGACCCACACCTTCTCCGGCGTCGACAGCGCGTTGGGGCGTAAGACCCGCACAACTTGGCTGAGCCCGATGGACTTTTCTCTACCATTGGCATCAGCAACGAGCACCGTGTATGGGCTGTCCGCTTCACTCGATTCTGCCTGCCGAAGCAGGGGCGGGAGGGACTGCCAAACCGCTTCCGCCTCCTCAGCCACAGGCTGTTCTTCCTTCGTAAGCGTTCGGAGACGTCCGTAGAAGTTTCCCCATTCGCGACGCTCGACCATCACGAGATCGGCTGGCGTGGCTCGTTCGACAATCTGATTGGTGTCGATCCACCGATAGTCGAGCCCGTAGAGATCCCGATTGCCGATCTTCATCCGTATTCGTGGGATCCCTTTTGGACTTACTTCTTCTCCCGCCAACTGACCGATCACATGTTTACCGTCCTTGAGGGTCAATTCGACAAGGTCAGCCGGCCAGAAATACCCGAATCCGTTCATAAGAATCAGAACAAGAAGCCCTCCGATCATAAGGAGCGACAGAGACAGCCCCGCCCCACAGCCCCAGATAAAGAGTTCCCCGCTTGCCATGAACTGTCTGATCCACTGTTTCATTGAATCATTCGTCCGCCGGCATGGCCGGATCTACGCACGACATCTGGTTTCTTTTGCCCCATCTCGAACCTGGTCCTGTGACCACCCTTGCGTCTAGAACTGACTATACTTCTCCCTGAGCCGCTGTCGAACCAGTTCCGCGACCGTGTTGAGCAGAAAGGTCGCGACAAAGAGGAGCAGCCCCGCCAGAAAGAGCGTGCGATACAGGGTCCCCCCATGCGGTGCTTCAGGGATTTCCACGGCGATATTGGCGGACAGCGTCCGGAAACCGTTGAACAGGCTCCAGTCCATGATGGGTGTATTCCCCGTCGCCATCAGGACGATCATGGTCTCTCCCACAGCCCGACCGAGCCCGATCATCAATGCCGAGAAGATGCCCGGACTGGCTGAGATAAGGACGAGATACACCAGCGTCTGCCAGCGCGTCGCGCCAAGTGCCAGAGACCCGGCAATGAGATTCTTCGGGACGTTAGAAAGCGCCTCTTCTGAAATACTGTAGATGATCGGGATAATGGCAAATCCCATCGCTACCCCCACGACGAGAGCATTGCGCTGATCATAATTCAGGCCCAAGTGGGTCTGAAGCCACGGCTTATAGTGACCATCAAATAGGAAGGACTCCCACCAGGCATTCGTCGCCAAGCATCCCCACACCACGGCGATGATGACGGGCATCATGAGTAGCGCTTCGATACCAGGCCGGATTCGATGCCGAATAGAGGCAGGCAACAGCAGAAAGAGTCCGGCAGAAACGGCGACGGCGAAAGGAGTCACCAAGACCATTCCCGCCATCGCAGGAAAGTTCCGTTCCAGAACCGGGGCGAACCAGAGTCCGGCGAGGAATCCGAGGACCACCGTCGGAAGTGCCGCCATGATTTCAATAGTCGGTTTGATCTTGGTCCGATAATCAGGATGCATGAACATCGAGGTGTAGATCGCGGCTAATACCGCCAACGGAACTGCGAGAAGCACGGCATAGACTGTCCCTTTGATTGTCCCAAAGATGAGTGGCGTTAAACTGAACTTGGCCTCGAAGTCGTCCGAGCCGCTTGAGGACTGCCACACCAGCTCAGGTCGCTCATAACCCTCGTACATCACTGGGGAAAATAAGGTCGCCAGGGTAATTTCCGGATAGGGATTCGAGATCTGGTAATGGATCACTCGACTACTCTCCGTCAAACCGACGAGGCCATCCGCCTTCGGCGAGAAATACGTATTGCGGAGGGCACCCTGTCGTGGAGTCAGCGCAAGTAGTGTCTGTGCAGACGTCGAATGGTGCAGCCGGATTCCTCCTTCGGCATCGGTGGTGATGAACCCCTTATCACGCTGTGAAATCGTGATGTCGGTCACGGTGCTCTGATGAGGAGCGAACCGATGGACGGCCGTCATCTTGGTCTGATTCGTTCCAGGATGCTCCCTCACTGGCATCCACACAGCCACCTGCCCATCCGCATCACCGACGATAAGACTGCGGTCCCCCATTAGATAGGCCAGCGCGGTAATTGCCCCGCCTTGTTCAGAAACCTGCATCGTCTCAGCAAGAATAGGCTTGGCCGCATCCCGGAGATCAAAGAGATACACCTTGCCCTCTTCCGTCCCAACGGCGAGCAGCTCCACTCGACTTGCGAACGTGAGCGCGGTCACGCGACCGGTGATGCTGGACGTCAGATCGGCCTGCGTAGTCGAAGCAGAGGATGTTCCATCAGGACGAGAGACGGTGCGGCTGGTAGTCAGCCAGAGATGCTGGTCTTCAAGCTGAGCGGCAATCCGCACCTCGGAGTCCGTGCTCTGATAGGCCAATTTGGCAATTGGTTGGGGAGTCGGTGCGGCAGCAATAGGAGTTCCAACCCGGACAGCTGGAACGATCGAACGTTCGCTGTCTTGAAAGACTTGCGTAAACTCAATCGTCACCGGGATGATGCGTCCGTCCTCCGTGCCCAGAGTAAGATTGTGCCCCTTCCCCAAGGCTCTGGCTAACGCGGTGACAGAGCCGGTGGGCAGCAAGCCTTGTGAAGGCACTTGTGATATGGCAGCTGTGCCTTCCCCTAGAAAGACAAACTCAAGGGTGTCGCCGCGCAAGACATAGGCGAGCTCTTGATGTTCGTCAATGCCGACGAGGGCTGCGGCCGTTGGACGCTCATGTTGAGGAAGAGTAATGGGCTCGGTTAGAGTTGCCTGAGGCGGGAGAAAAAGCGGGATGACTTCTTTGACGAGAAAGACACACATCCCCAGAATGCACAAAATAATACTGATCCCGCCCGTCTTGATGATGAAGCGAGTGATTCCATCGGTGATTGATCTGATTTGACGTCGGGTGAACAGTCCCCCCACAAGGGCCGGGGCCGGCGTTGGGCCACGGCCGGGGGAAGGCTCTCCTTGAAACACTGGTACCGGAGTGAGCGGCGGCACGTTCATGCTCTGACCTTAGCCTGTCCTTCCAACGTCCCAGCCTTGGACAGCGAGAAAAATAGTGCGTGGTCTGATCCTTTGTACGACCACCCCACTCCTACTAACCGAATTCAAACCTCATTCAACCTTCGGCAATTCCTTTTCAATGACGCTCTGGGGCAGCGGGAAAAACCCGTCCTTGATGACGATGGCTTGACCTTCTTTGCTATAAATGAACTTGATAAACTCCTTGACGAGCGGATCGAGTGGCTTATTCGGCGCCTTATTAACATAGACCAACAGATGACGCCAGAGAGGATAGGACCCATTCATGGCATTTGCCTGTGTGGGGGCCACGAGGGGTGCTCCCTCCTTTTCTGCCAATGGGAGGACTCGAACCCCGGACGTCAAGTACCCGATCCCACTATAGCCGATACCTGCCGGATCTTCTGTAATTCCCTGCACCACGGATGCTGAACCAGGCTGTTCCTTGACTTCATCCTTAAAATCGCCGTTCTTCAGCGCAAACTCTTTGAAAAACCCATAGGTGCCGGATGCGGAGTTTCGGCCGTAGACACTGATCGGAGAGGCGACCACTTCGCCGGTAATCCCCAGTTGGCCCCACCGCTCAAGGTTCTGCTGCGCTCCAACTCGGCGAGTCTTTGAAAAGATCGCATCCACCTGCGCCATCGTAAGCCCTTGGACGGGGTTATCCTTGTTGACATACACCGCAAGCGCATCGATGGCCACCGGGAAGGCAGTTGGTTTGTACCGAAACTTCCTCTCGAAAGAATCGATCTCGGTGCTTTTCATTGCTCGGGACATTGGCCCCAGCTGAGCCGTTCCTTCGATCAAAGCCGGAGGTGCGGTGCTCGATCCCTTGCCTTCAATTTGAATTTTGACACTTGGATACTGTTTTCGAAATCCCTCGGCCCAGAGCGTCATGAGATTGTTGAGCGTGTCCGAACCGATGCTGTTGACATTGCCAGTCACTCCAGTGACTTTCACATAACCCCTCAAGGCTGGGTCCAGCACGATGGCATCATCGGCATAGACCGATGGCGCACCCGATAAAAGAGTCCCTAGGAGGGCAACATATGCAAGGCCAGGCTTCGCAGCCGATGTTTTCATAGACAGTCCTTTCATAATCTCAAACTTTTACCTTTCGACACCCTAATCCAGTATTATTGCTATTGTATTACGCGAGTGTTACATGCGCGTTACAAGTAAGGCACCCTGCGCTGAATTCTCCATTTGCGTGAGGGGCAGGCCATGGCCTGCCCCTTCTCATGGTTAGAAGTTGTACTGTAATTGAGTACGAACAATATCTCCCTCACGAATGGCATAAGGTGCTGTTTGCGTGTCAGTTCGCCGGCTTCTGGCATAGGCGATCGTGAACTCTAAGGATTTGGTAACTTGCCATTCCATACCCACTTCCCATTCCCTGACCACGTTGACTGGTGAATTGGTCCGATGTTTCTTGCCACCACTGTACTCTTGATAACGGACGTAGGGAATCAATGTCGTCCAATTGTTGACATCCCACTTATACATGCCCTGCACGTAGCCACCCTGAATGTTACCTTCTTCGACGGCTGTTCGACTCGCGTTCAACTGAGGACCATTCCCCCAGTTCCATTCCGCTTGAATACCGATTGGTTGTGGATACAGGACAAAATGTACACCGACTCGCTCATCGAGAATATTCCCGTTATTTTCCCGGCCAATATTTGGCCCACCTGTAACCAGCGGCGCCGTCGCGCCAACATTGAACACTCCCCGGTAAGCATCGACACCGAACTGGATGATCTGCCCGTAGGGCAATTCCATGGGGTAGGTGGCATGGACGACGACATGTTTATTGTCATTGCGGTCATTCACATTGATGGTCTGGCCATTATAGACCCCGATACCCAACACTCCATAATCTCCGGACCCCTTGAGACCAGAATCAACCAATTTCCTGAATAACTTCCTGGTCTCGGCCGGCGTGTAGTAGAGGAACAATCCTAAGTCACGCTCGCCGTTCACCGCACTATTGATCCCGTCGCTTCGGTCAAAGGCAAGACGTTGTTGACTGGATTGAAGGGTTTCCCATCCAAAGGGAACTTTCGATTGCCCGACTCGAAGCCGTAATTCTTTCTCGCCGAAGAATAGGAACGGCACGGGCAGAAAGACATCGGCATAGGCATCGCGCAATTGAACAAAGTGATTACTCTGATCTCCCGTCGTGCCCGGAACTGTACCTGCGAACTCCGGCTGAATATAGAACGAGAGCCAGTCCGTGATATCACCTGAGAAGATTAAGCGAGCGCGACGGAAGGCAAAACCTGTGTTATCTCGGATGGTGTTGTCGTACTCACTCCGGATGGATTTGTCTCCCGGGAGGTAGCTATATCGAGCTTGCACGTAACCTCGTATACTGATCTTATCGAACCATTTTTTGATCGTCGCCCGATCTTGAATAATCGCTTCTTTTTTTCCTCATCTGCCTTCAGCTTGAGCCATTCCTCTTTTGTGATTTGCCCCTTCTCATACAAAAGATCCTCAACACCATTCGCATGAGCCACATCGGCCGTGACGAACAATCCGACACCTATCACGCATAACGCGACGTTCAAACACCATCTCCTCATTCAACTACCTCCCTCAGTTAGTCATGAGCTAAACCGAGAAAGGGTATAAACGAGAATCGTTAAGATGATGCTACAGAGTTGTTACGCTCTTGTTAATTCGCTACGATCTAGCCACGCATGGCACACGATTCCCAAAGCACGCATGATCAGAGCCAGACTGAACCGCCGCTGTGGTCTATCGGACTTATGGTTCTGGTCATTCTGCTCGCACCGCTTATTTTGCACTCATTTGCTCCATCCGGCCCTATTCGAGAAGGCGACACCGTTTTTTCGGACGGCCAACAGCGCGCACAGTTCAGCAAACCGATTGCGTTCCAGTCTTCTCAACCTGACGAAACGTGCCTGCTCGATCCCAATAGTCCCTTGATCGTGCTCGAGAATTCAGCGAGTGAACCAGGTGGTGTGATCAAAGCGGAAGTGCAAGGGAATCCAGCCGCTGAATGGCCGTTTTGCCCGGTACATGCCGAAGTGCGGCTCAGTCTGTATCAGGTCTTTCAAAAGCCGGCGGTCTTGGGAGTGGTACGAGATACGCTGATGAGATGGTCCGGTAAGTAAGCAGTAGAATCGTTGGAGTTAGGTTTTGAGCCTCGCGGCAAACTGCTTGCGGAACTTTGCCACCTTTGGTCCCACCACGAATTGGCAGTACCCCTGGAGCGGATTTCGAGCAAAATACTCCTGATGGTAGGCTTCGGCTTCATACCATCGCCTTGCCGCAACTACCTGCGTCACGATGGGAGCCGCATACAGTTTTTCATCTGCCACGGCCTTAATCACCTGCTCAGCCGTTTGTTGCTGGGCAGGGCTATGGTAAAAGATCGCTGAACGGTATTGCGTGCCGATATCGTTGCCTTGTCGATTGAGCGTGGTGGGATCGTGAATCGCAAAAAATATTTCAAGTAGTTCTTGGTACGAGATCACTGCTGGATTGAACGTGATCCGCACGGCTTCAGCATGGCCTGTCTGTCCCCCACAGACCGCTTCGTAAGTGGGATTGTCCGGGAGTCCACCGATGTACCCAGACTCGACCGCTTCCACGCCACGCACCTGATCATAGACGGCTTCAAGACACCAAAAGCAGCCCCCGGCAAGGATGGCAACATCCTGCCCAGATACGTTCGTTCGTAATTCGTCCCCCATGGTGTGAGTTGGTCGAGTGACGTGCGAGATTCTTTCAGCAGACGGAGACCGACTAATCCTCTTCTTCCTCTTCGATATCCTCAATCCCTTCGTAACTCATTTCTGGGAACGAAGCCGATGCCTTCTCACAAGCAGTCTCGACCATTTCCTCAGCATCTTCTGCTGAATCAGCATCGACGAAAAACTTTACAGTGATTGCATACCTCTGTTCCACTCCCGACTCCTTTCTCCAACAACCCGCCTCAATACTCCGTAGTCGAGGCGCCACATGACCTCGTACTTTCTGACAGTTGTGGTGGCCGTGTCAACCGTTTCGGAATGAGAAGGCGCCAAGCTGTGTCTGGGACTGGCCCGAAGTGGATGTGTCTATAGATAAAGAAGGCAGGGTTACTCGTCCGCTTCAAGATCGGCGAGAACTAATGTCAGTTTGACCAACTCGTCTGGAGCAATACGCGAAAACAAGAGGCCGAAGCTATTCGCCCCAACCCACCGCACAGTCGCTTCGTCGATCCGTAACGGCCAATCAAGACCTGAAATGTGGAGCCGGCACTCGAATTTCGCGCCTTGCTCCACCTTCATCTCACTTTCGATCTTACAGCCACCAGCGGAAATATCTACCGTTCGTCCCTGCCCTTCGTGTTTGTTTCCAGAAAATGTACCGCGAAACTGAGCCGTAAACCGCGGTTGGACTCGGCGTTCGTCCGGCTTCTGCCGGTCATGAACAGTTTCCGCCTGTTCCGATTGAAAGAAGGAACGAATCTTTTTCACTACTGATGACTCCTCAGTGTGTCGCGGGATGAGGAAGACCCAGATGCGTCTCGACAATCACTTCCAGAAACCGTTCTTCACTTCGTCGACAACAACATGTGTCCCCGTCTATTCTGCTGATAGCAAGATTCGTTTCGCTCGCTGCAGAACGGTCGCTCCTTTCCATATGACACGATCGCGAGTTGATTGGGGTTGATCCCCGCTTCTCTCAGGTAGTTGCGAGCCGCCTTGGCACGCTTGTCACCAAGCACCATGTTGTAGTCGCTCGTCCCTCGCTCATCACAATGGCCCTCGATCTTGAGCACAGCTCCGGGATGGTCCTTGAGATAGGCGGCATCCTGATTGAGCGCCTCCATACCTGCTTCAGATAATGCCCATTGGTCATAACCGAAGAACACATCCTGCAACCCGGCTTCGACGGCAGCCTGTTCTTCTTTCGTGAGCTCTACCTGTTGCCGCACGATGACGTTTGAGGGGTTCAGACTCGTTGGATGTCCGGCTTGTCCACTCTGTCCGCCTTGCGAAAGACGTTCTTCGTTAGGATTGCGCGAAAATCCCTTGAGTTCTCCACTTGGACTTCCGCCGGAAATGGTTGGAGCCTTTGAACTGGTACTCCCTGATCCGCCTTCACTCTCGGACTGCACCCATTTCTTGCTACACCCTTGGTCCGACAAGAAAAGAAGCCCCACGGCCACTACCGCTCCCAACTTCGTGACTACTCTAGTCATAGCCTTTCTCCTCTTATGGCCTCCTAAGCTCACAACTCAGCTCCTCGTGGATTCCTATCCGACGGACATAGGAACGATCGCACGATGTGTCCTCGCTCCACCTACACATATCAACAGCACAAATACTGATAAAGATATGCAGTAACAGAAGTTTAGCCGATTACCAGCAGGATGCCTAACAATTTTTCAGATCTGGCCGGATGACCGGATGGGTAGGGGATGATCGCTCTAGAGAAAGTGGAGATTGAATGAGTTAGAGGGAAAGAAGCGAGGCAATGATCGAAGAGCAAACAAATCAGTCGCCGCGATCCATCACGCAGATGAATCACTACCCTGGCTAGCGAGAGCCGTTGCGATCCGACCAGCGAACAGGTCGCAATACGGCTCCCATACCGGCGAGCGCACAAATAAATACCAGCATGGCGAGGGCAACCACCAAGAAAAATGCGGCTCTCATGTCGTGCAAAACAGGGATCATCCTACGTCCCTCCTCTTGCTCGAAACATCAACTGCGCCATCCACAGGCGCAAACCCATGGACTCATTGGATCGGCTTTCTGAAGGGATCTCCCGCAACAGGGGCATTGCCGAGTCCACACTCGCCTTACAGTCTGGCTGAACACTACTTCCGTATGCGCCTGCTGATTGCTATATCGGCAAAACCGACCCACAGGATAATCCCGTCTCCCGTTAAGTGTAGATCACGCTCACCAAGTGGTCCATGCCACGTCCCGTTGGGACTTACCTCGACACACCCCCAACCTATTGCAAAAACTCTAGGCTATTGGATCAGCCTCGTGCACTACCAGAAATTCGTACTGCGGCCAATTGGTTGAATGACAGAGCCAACGGCATCAGTCCGCTGAAACGCGCACCTAGCCTGACGTTACACAGGCAGATGAGAGAAAATCAAGGCAAGATTTCCCCAACTCTCTTGCCTCAAGACAATAGGCACAAACCCTAGACAATCTTGTAGACCCATGCCCTGCGCAAAGATCCGGTTCCATACCTGATCAATAATATAGAGGGTGGGGAAGGCAGTGGTCGCTGCAAGGAGTTAGGCGTTGCCCTGCCCTTCCCCTAATGCAGTAATTCATACTGAATGGCTCGAAGCAACGTTGGAAGATCCAGCGGCTTCGCAAAAGTCTGCCGCGCCCCAAGGAGCCTGGCCGTCTGCAGTTCATCTGAGGAGTGTCCACTCATGGCAATGACTTTCACATTCAGAAACGCGCGAGTCAGTTCCAAGATGAGGTCCAGCCCATTCATTTCAGGCATCTCCAAGTCTGTAATGACCAGATCCATGGGCTGCGCCCGGAACCGTTCAAGCCCCTCTCGGCCATTGGCAGCCTCGTAGGTTTGATACCCTGCATCCTCGAGAATCTGGGCCAGTAATGTCCTCACCGACGCATCGTCTTCAATCACTAGAACCGTGGGTGGCCTCATCACCATGTCCCTTTCGTGCTCCAGCACTCGAACTCCGCACACCAACTTTGCTAGGCGGCCAACGATTCCACTTCCTCTGATTCCCGATCCAGGTTGAACGTCTCATGAACTGGCATCATCTCCACTATCGGTTTGGAGAACACCTGATGGTGCTGTTTAATAACGGCATCATCTCGATGACCGCAATTGACACAACGCGTACTCATACTCCACATTTCGCCATAACCTGCTTCCATGTCGATCATGTGTTCTTCCAGCATCAACCCCTGGCAACGTGTGCAGCTCATCGTCGCTTCCTCCTGTGTGGTGTTCGCATCCTGTCTATGAGAACTGTAGCAGGGAGGCGAATTCCAACTAGATCTGAAGGAGTTACGTCGAAAGGAGGGGGAGAGGGGGGGGATGGGTCAGACCCTGCATGTGCGGAATCCTAGATCGCCGTCTGAGACAACTCTGACCTATGAGATTTTATGGGCAGACCACTCACTAATAGCAGTTCGTACAAGGAGGCCCCCTCCATGTGGAAGACAAGCAGTCCATTGGAGGTTGCCGGATTGCCCACTTCGATTGTCGCCCAGCCTCTGGGCGGAACCCTTTCCCCAACGCCTCATCGACAAGCCCCTCGATTTCCACAATCAATGAGCGGTGGGAAATCCTGTCAAAATTAGGAAGTACTGGGTGACGGGATATACTGTTCCAGAGACTGTCGCAGCCCCTCACGAGCCCATTGATATATCGTCTTGCGTTCCACGGGCAAGAACTACCAGTTTGGTCAGGAGCCTGATCATCTGTAAGATCAGGTTCAATCGCTGTATCTCAGCGAGGTTCACCGCATCCGCTTAGATAAAGGAGAGGATCAGAGCCCCAGATAGTCTGCGGAGGGACGGATTGAATGGTGCAGCCTTCTTTTGAGGATGATGGCCGGAATCATTTCACATGTTCATTCTTTAGGAAATCCCGGAGGCGATCGGCAGCCGATGGAGTAAAGAACCTCATAGACTTCGCAGCCTCTTCCGAGGAGAAACTCCGACAGATGCGCCCCATCTTGACCGGTAATCCCGGTAATCAGTGTTTTCTTCACGGGAGAGGGCTGAGTAATTTTTACGGACGGGTAAGGCTAGCGTGCTTGTTCTTGTCTGATTATTCATTACTAATTGGCACTACCTTCCAGTAGCTTCGTCGAGAACGGCTCACGAATTTCTGATCGGTCAACTTTGCATGCCGCGAAAGAGTTGGCCGCATCCTCGCCAGAACGCTGCGAATCGTGTAACTGGTTCTCCGTCTAGAGGCTCACCATCCTGATCTTTATTCTGAAGTTGAGCAAGACGAGCCGATACGTCCCGGTACTTACGTTGGCCCTGGTCCAATGCCACATAGACCTCACGGGCCTCGTCACACAATCCTTGTGATTCGAGGGTTCGAGCTAAAAGATATCGGACTGCCACGCCTTCCTCTTCGGTTACCGGCTGTAGGCGGGCGGCTTCACGCATTGCTAGGAACGCATCTTCGTACCGTCCCATTGCTTTCAAGCACAACCCTTTCTGTGCTAGAGCCTTCACAGCCCATGATTCTCGTTCTGCTAATCGGTCGAACAGAGTGATGGCTTTCTTCAACTGGCTTGCTTTCTTCAGCGCGACAGCTTCATCGTAGAGAGCCGCAGGATCCTGTTCATCGGCTCCATGAGGTAGTCGAACCACTCTCTGAGATTGACCGTTCAGCACCGTAAGTGTTTGAACCTCACTCCGTTCTTCTTCTACCTCAGTTACAGAAACCTTGAGAGATTCTGGAGCGACCTTGAACGGGAACATGGCATGGCGATCCCGAGCCGCGGCAGCATCCAACACGATGCGGGCGGTGATCGTCTCCGCCTGACTGGCGAAGCCGTACACCAGAGCATGGTCGCACAATTGATTGATCAGCCGAGGCGTACCACCGCTGAGACGAAACACATAGCGCCCCGCCAAGGTTGTAAACAGCAATGTCTCTCGTCCCGCCACCTCCAACCGATGAGCGATATAGGCGATCGTTTCCTCCTCGGAGAGAGAATCCAACAGGTATTCGACACCGATCCGTTGCGCGAGTTGTACTAATCCCGGCCCTTTCAACAGTTCTTGCAAGCCTAGTTGGCCAGATAGCACG
Source organism: Nitrospira sp. (assembly GCA_019636915.1). GTDB lineage: Bacteria > Nitrospirota > Nitrospiria > Nitrospirales > Nitrospiraceae > Nitrospira_D. Next base: position 12,323 of record JAHBWQ010000080.1, read on the forward strand.
ATCTGCAACGATCGACGGCGTCCATCATTGAGGTTCGAGAGTAACCGGAGCTCTTCCAACATTGCCGGTCCCATGTTTTGGGCTTCATCGACGACCAAGAGCACACGACGACCCGCATCTCGTTCCTGCTCCAAGAAACGCGAGAATTTCTGAAAGGCGTCCGTCTCGCTCATGCCTGCAAGTTGTAGGTCAAATGCCGTGCCGATCCACGGCAGGAGTCCTCTAAACCCGGTGTGTGTGTTGGAGAGAACCCCGATGGTCCAAGGATGACGAGTCTCGTCAAGCAACCGGTTCAAGAGCGTGGTCTTCCCAGTGCCCGGCTCTCCAGCAATGACGATAAACGCCGCCCCGTTGGCCAACCCGTACTCCAGAAGACTGAGGGCCGCCTTATGTTTTGCACCCAAGTAGAGAAATCCAGGATCCGGCACCAACGTAAACGGCTTCGCCTTCAAGTGATAATGCGTCTCGTACATGGTCCTCAGCTCACATCTGTCTGGAACAAGTCCATTGCTCGTCGCGTGGTCAATTGCTTGCGTCCCGATTTATTGAGTACTCCCCCAAGGATCGGAACGCTGCCACCGATGACCGCGAGCGCTTGCTCCACATCTGCTGAGGAGGTTCGGCCTTCTTCAGCCACAAGCAGCAATGCATCGATATAGGGACTGACCCCCAAGACATCCGGACGGGACAAGATCGGGGGGAGATCGAACACGATCAAACGGGATGGGTAGCGATGTTTGAGTTCTTGCGCGAGAGCGGCCATCTTCGGCGAGGCCAGAGCCTCCGCGGAATTTTTGATCGCACGGCCTCCCGGAAGAAAAACCAATCGCCCGACTCCTGGGTGAATCAGCAGTTGCGCGAGCGGCGCGGCATCGAACAGGTATTCCGTCAATCCCTGGGCCTGTCCTAATCCAAATGCACGATGAACATCAGGGTGCCTCAGATCCGCATCGACCAATAACACCGTATGAGCCAGGTCCAGCGCGAGAGCCAGCGAGAGATTCACCGCCGTCAAGGTCTTCCCCTCATGCGCAGTGGGACTGGAGACTCCCAGAACGTTCCATCCCTTCTCGCTAAACCGACGAATCACTCGTGCCCGCAGCATCTTGTAGGCGTCGACAAATTCTCCTTCCTCGGAGCCGGTGATCAATGGATAAGCCCGTGTCTCACGGTCAGGAAGCGAGATCGTTCTAGTCGAGGAATAGACGATCACCGAAGTCTGACTCATGAAATTCCTGCCCGAGCGAGGCAGCTCATGATCGGATGAGCCGTTCTGTCGCTTAAATCGCTCCTGCGCTTGATGGAGATATTCCATCACGAGTCCTCCTCCCCGTTTTCTACTTCATCCGAGTTTCCGCCAAATCGTGTACCACAGGACATCCAGCGGCATCCATGCCAGGTGCAGTACCACGGCTCCAAGCGCAACGGCACCGAGACTTGCGAACCCGAGGAGCTTACGGCGACGGCCTATGGAGATCATTTCGTCATGGGACGGAAGATAGGGAATGACGGCCAACGTCAAGCCCTGCAGTGCACGACCGAACTGTTCCGGAGTATGAATGGTACGGTCTACGTTATCCATCGCCAGTCCCGAGCCGATTCCTCCTCCGACGGCGAGAAAGGCTCCGAGGACCAAGATCGCAAGTCGATTGGGCCGCTCCGGCTTTTCCGGCAGCTCCGGGGGATTGATCAACGAAAATCGTTCGCCTTTTCGCTGCACTTCCAGCTCAGCCGATACCTGGGCCTCCATCAACCGAGAGGTAATCTCTTGGTGTTTATGGACGGAGTTCTCTCGATCCCGGACCAGATCTAAATACTCAGGCTCAATGCTTGGTGTCACTTCCAGTCGCTTCGTATACTCTGCCATCCGACGTTTGAGGCTCGACCGAGTCGACTCGAGCGATGCCAAGGAGGCATTCGTCGAAGCCAATTGCGACTCAATATTGATATACGCGGGGTTCTCCGGCTTGATGGTCGCCGATGCCGCAACCCGATCGGTCGCCTCCTGCAATTCCCGCTCAAGCGAAGCCACAACTTCTTGAGCACGGATCAAGTCAGGATGGGCATCGTGCATACGCCCACGAAGATCATCCAACAGGGCCCGTTCCGCCATGAGCCGTTTCGACAACTCATCGCGAACGTCAGAGGCGCCGGTTTCCTTTTCAAGGGAACCAAGCTCCTGCTTCAGTTTGACGATATCCGGATGATCGGGTAGGAGATAGCCCGAGACACTGGCAAACTGCGCGCGCAATGCCTTCAAGCGTTCCCCTGAGTCCAACAACCGTTCACCGCTGGCGCTGATGATCGGAGTATGCGGCTTCAGTGTGGCCAATTCCCCCTCTAGAAAGGTCTTGCGCTCGCGAAGGGCTCGGATATCGCGATCGGCATCCATGAGTTCCCGTTCCGCTTGATTCATAAGCTGCATATTGAGTTGGACGAGTTCCGGCAAAGCGCCGTTCGCTCGCTGTTTCACAGCCGATATTTTTTCCTCCAGCGCAAGAATGTACCGGGCCAGATTCTCCGACTCATGTTTCAGGAACGTCGTCGTCTCCTGTGCATGACGTTCACGTGTCTTCAAATTTTCGTTTAAGAACAGACTCGTCAATTCATTGGCGACTTTCTGTGCCAGTGCAGGACTTTCGCCATCATAGGCCAAGGTGAAGGCGATCGTGGCCTGCGTCGGATTCTGTGTCCGTTTATCGATCACTTTGACATTCATGACTTCAATCTGAATATCTTTGGTGAACCGAGTCAGCACCTCCTCCGTCGGGCTACGCTTACGGAGACTCTTATAGAGCTCGTACTGTTCGACGATGCGCCAGAGGGTGGATCGACTGAGTACCTGTTGCTTGATCGTCTCGATGCGTTGATCCGCGTAGGTCGCGATAGCAGAACGGACGAGATCTGGCGGAATTTCCTGCTCCTCGATCAGAATCGTCGCAGTCGACCGATAGACCGCTGGCAGGAGAAACGCGAGCGCGATGCTGGCGGCCAACAGAACTATTCCGATCCCCACAATCAGCGTGCGACGACGACGCAACAAAACCAGGTAGTCCGAGAAGGTTTTGGTACGCACGACCGTACGACCCGACAATCTTCGTTCTTGATTCACCGAGACACCGACCATTTGTCCCCCGTGTACGTCAACATGATGAAGGTCGAATTGGCACCATTCCGTTGGCCATGACCGTCGACGGCTCGTTCCCCGTAGGTATAGGAGATATCCATCGACCACCATTGGGCGAACTTCCACGAGAGGGTCGGGCTGACGGAGAAAAACCTTGTCTGATTCAGGGAAGGGCTATTCCCCGTCGTCGCGATCCCCGATACGAAATAGAGCGCCCCGTTCAAAGAGGCGGTCAGTGTTTCCGTCAGGTTGTGAGAGAATGATCCGCCGACACGATCGGTTTGCAACAAACGGCCGAACCCACTCGGGTTGATTTCACGGCTGCCCTCGATCTGAATCATCGATCGTTCGAATTGTTTGCGCAAGGAACCTCGGAACACCCACACAATCTCATGGTTGGTGAACGAGCGGTCACTGCTTCTTCCCAGGAGAATCCCAAGAATGCCTGGGATTGCCGGAATGTTCTGGGTTGAATTCACTAGTCGACCTCCCCCCGAGATCGATCCGGTCACCTCATGCCCGAAATCATGGGTCCAACCGCCCTGCGCTCCATAATAGGTCGACTCAAGGCCGGCGAGAGGGATCCGTACTCTGGTAAATTCGCCCGTCATGTGAATTTGATCCAACTCCGATATGTTATAGGTCGGCCCAGCCGTCACCCCATGAACCTGGTAATCTGACAGACCAAATTTCAGTCCGTCCTGATACTGTGCATCGAGGAACTGATAACTGCTTTGCCATGATAGCCGCTCTGTGATCCCGATTCTCCAGGTCGGGACGGCCATCCACAGGTTTCTCTGCGTAAATCCCAAAACCAAACCGGTCTGCTGCAATTCTCCACGAAGGGTGTTGTCTCGCGTAAACCCGCCCTCAAACCCCAGCGTGTGTCGCTCCGATCGATACGACGCTCTGAGCGGGAAATACACATTCGTGAATTCCTTGTCTTGGTCACCAAAATAATGTACGAAGTCCGCTTTCGTCTCTCCCTCAATGTCCAAGGTTTCCGTCGCTCCCTTGAACTTGACCGCCGGGGTAATCCAATAGCCGAAGACTTCGTTGTTTCCGCTATTCAATAGCAGGTTGCTGTTGTAGGCTCCCTTGACACTCATTGACGGGGCCGCCGACCATTCCGCCGCATCGGCCTGGCGATTCAGGGTTTCTAATGCCGTTGCCATACTGCACAACCCCACCACCAGCAAGCTCCAAACTTGGATCGAAGTGCGCGCCAGACTGTGATCAATCGCCGGCAGCTCCATCCCGTCACGGCACCATCACCACATCACCGCGCTGGAGCACGATGTTTTGCTCAAGATCCTTGCCCTTGCGCGCATCGCCGTAGCGGAACGGGAAGACCATTTCATCGGTTCCATTCTGTCGACGGATGATCTTAATGTCATTTTCCGCGGCATAGGGCGTCAAGCCTCCGGCCATACTCAGGGCTTGCAACACGTCCGTATTGTGCCCAGCCTGATACTCCCCCGGCTTAACGACACGCCCAAGCACGTAAATGCGATAGCTTTGCACCTTAACGACGGTTACCGTCACATTCGGCGTCGGCAGATATTTGGTCAGACGTTTCGTGATCTCAAGGCGGACATCCTCGGCCGTCCGCCCCGCGGCCATGACTTCCCCAGCTAAAGGGAAGGTAATCATTCCGTCCGGCCGCACGACCATTTCCTGTGTCAAATGCTCATCCTTCCACACTGCGACTTTCAGCACGTCTTCCGGTCCAAGGAGGTAGGAAGACTCTGTATTCATGGGTTCAGAGGCAACGCCGGTG
>JAHBWQ010000081.1 GCA_019636915.1 Nitrospira sp.
GTGTGGAACAACAGCGGGGACTGCAGGGAACCGGCACACTCAATGGGACACTCCCGGTCACCATCACTCCGAGGGGAGTGGTGGTGGATGATGGAGTGATCGAGGCGCAGCCTCCAGGTGGAGTCATACGACATCTCTCAACTGTAGAGTCGCCCCCCGTGCTTTCAGAATCGGATACGCCTCTCCAACTTGTAGCGCAAGCCCTCAATAATTTTCACTACAAGTTCTTGCGCGTGGGAGTTAGGTATGGAGAAACTGGCATGTTGGATTTGAGTGCGCGATTGGAGGGGCGGAATCCAGATCTTGCACAGACCCCACCTATTCACTTTAATCTCACGGTTCAAGAACACATTCCGACCCTTTTAAAGAGTCTCCGACTTATTGAAGAAATCCCAGGCACGATCGAGCGCAAATATAAACGACTCTCATCCTCATGAGGCTGATCATGATGAAGACAGCGATACAGAGACGAGCAACCGTGCTGATCTGGGGGGGGCTCATGGTGACGATATGTGCTTGTACTCCACGTGTAGAAGTGGCTGCGTCTGAGAAGCCGATTACGATCAATCTCAACGTGAAGATCGATCATGAAATACGATTAAAAGTCGACAAGGACCTGGATCACGTGTTGTCGAAGGACAACGGACTGTTCTAAATTTCGGAGGCGCCAATGACTATGGTACGGCTGACCATTGTGCTGTGTGCGACGCTCGTAGGAACTGCGGTCGCTTTTTCAGCATTCGCCCTGTCGTTAGATGAAGCGAAAGCAAAGGGACTGGTCGGAGAAAGGCCCAATGGTTATCTGGGCACGGTGACTCCTTCCAATGCTGAAGCTCAAGGCTTGATAGAAGATGTGAATCGAAAGCGGAGACAGGCGTACGAAGAGATTGCAAAACGAAACCGTACCGATATTCGAGCTGTCGAAACCCTCGCGGGAGAAAAGGCTATTCAGAATACCGCCCCGGGAAACCTTATCGAAGGTCCTGGTGGGTGGATTAAGAAATAGTCCTTCCCCCTTTATCCGTAGCGATCGTTGTTCCATGGAAGTGCGGTGTTCGAATAGCCGCGGACTTCCCAGAATCCCTTCTCGTCGTTATCGGAAAACGTAATTTCCTTTACCCACTTTGCCCCTTTCCAGGCATACCGTTTCGGGACGATAACCCGCACCGGTCCACCATGGTCTCGGGACAGCGGTTTCCCGTTCCAGCTGTGGGCGAGCAGCACATCGTCATCGTCACAGGCTTCGAGTGTGAGATTGGTCGTGTAATCATCGTAGGATTTGAACAGGACGAATCGAGCCAGTGACAGGGGGTTCACGACGGCAATGATGTGTCGAAAACTCACACCTGCCCAATCATTGTCATATCGGCTCCATGATGTGACACAGTGAAAGTCCGACCGATCGGTGAGTTGAGGTTGAGCCAAGAATTGTTCCCATGTCCAGGTGATGGGGGTCGTGACACATCCGCCAATAGTCAGATTCCATTCGCTGAATGGAATCTCTGGCTTGAAGCCGAGGTCCAGCACAGGGAAGTTCTCGACGAGGTGTTGGCCTGGTGGCAGGCGCTCATCTCCGTCATAAAAGACTTCACGTTCCTCCCCACCTCGTCTTGCCCGAGCCCATTGTTCTTTAGTCTTTGTCAGACGGTTTGAGTCATCCATGTTGGCCTCCTCACCGTAGACTACGGGAATCCTATCCGGTCTGGCAACCGACTTCTAGAAGTTGACTATGTAAGGTTTCCGGGTACGACAAGACCAACACCCCATGCGTCCTATTTCATTGACAGTTACTAGAGGAGGTCCCATGATACGCCAGGATGCCATTATGAGCACACAGGTTTCGAATCAGGCAGGAACCGGGAGTACAAGTACAGGTAAGGCTCTCATCGTTGTTGTTATTGCTCTTGCCATCGGTACCTTCTTCTATTTTGACCTTGGGCAATTCTTATCCCTGACGGCGCTGAAAGAGAATCGGGATAGCTTACTGGCCTTCACTGATGCCAACTTTACGGTAGCGGTTGGAATCTTTATCCTGACCTATGTGGCAGTGGCTGGCCTATCACTGCCGGGTGCCGTGATTCTTACGCTGGCTGGTGGGTTCTTGTTCGGCGGGCTCTTGGCGACTCTCTTCATTAATATTGGGGCGACAACCGGAGCGACTCTCGCGTTTCTCACCGCACGCTATCTGCTGCGAGATACAGTGGAGCAGAAATTCAGCAAGTGGCTCGGCCCGTTTCAGGAAGGGTTTGCCAAGAATGCCTTCAGCTATCTCTTGACGCTGCGACTGATCCCACTCTTTCCTTTCTTTGTGGTCAACCTTGTATCGGGACTCACACGTGTGAACCTCGGGACCTACGTCGTCGCCACAGCGATTGGCATCATTCCTGGGTCGTTTGTGTATGCCTACGCGGGACGCCAACTGGGGACAATCAATTCCCTGAGAGAAATCGCGTCTCCCAATGTCATCGGTGCCTTTGTTCTATTAGGACTGTTGGCGCTGGTACCGGTTGTGTATAAGCGGTTTTCTGCAAAGTCGGTGTCATGAAAAGCTGCTTGTTTGCCCAGACACAACGGAGGATGCCATGCCATGTCGACACAACCTCTACCTGGAATCTCGGGAATGAGTGAAGAGAACCAGTCGATGATCCTTCCCAACGACGAATATAATCAACAACTCGTCAGGAATGTTCATCCTGGCGATTGGACCAATCCTGAGCCGACAGGTCGATACAATCTCGTAGTAGTCGGGGCGGGAACGGCCGGGTTGATCACGGCCGTCGTGGCGGCAAGCCTCGGCGCTAAGGTGGCCCTGATCGAAAAACATCTGATGGGGGGAGATTGTCTCAATGTTGGGTGTGTACCGTCGAAAGGTGTGATCCGGGCCGCTAGAGTATGGGCGGACCTGAGAAAGGCGACTGAGTTCGGTCTCCATATTCCTCCCGGAGTGAAGTATGACTTCGGGGCTGTCATGGCTCGCATGCGGAAACTGCGTGCCCGTATCAGCCAAAATGATTCCGTTCAGCGGTATACGAAGCTCGGTGTGGATGTCTATATCGGTAACGGCCGGTTTCTTGGAGCCGACACGGTTCAAGTGGAAGGGGCGGCAGGTAATCGCATTCTTATGTTTGCCAAAGCCGCGGTCTGTACCGGGGCGCGTGCAACGGTACCGCCGATACCTGGGTTGCACGAAGCCGGATACCGTACAAATGAAACGGTTTTTTCTCTCACGGAATTGCCGCAGCGCCTGGGTGTTATTGGAGCCGGCCCGATCGGGTGTGAGCTGGCGCAAGCGTTTGCCCGTTTTGGGAGCCAAGTGTATTTGATCGAGGCGACGCACGGTATCATGCCGAATGAAGACCGCGACGCAGCGGACCTTGTTGAACAACAGATAGTTCGTGATGGGGTCAAGCTGCTCTGTTGCGGTCAGGACCTACAGATACAGAAAACGGCCGAAGGGAAGCGTCTCACGGTTGATTCGCATGGTCAGCCGTATGATGTCACTGTCGATGAGATTTTGGTGGGTGTTGGTCGGACGCCCAATCTGGAGCGGATTGGATTGGAAGCAGCCGGAGTTGAATACGACAAGCATGGCATCACGGTGAATAGTCGGTTGCAAACGACGAATCCAAAGATCTTCGCGGCCGGTGATGTATGCTCACGTTATAAGTTTACCCATGCTGCCGATGCCATGGCGCAGATCGTGATTCAGAACGCCTTGTTTCCGCATCCCTTGGGGTTGGGCTATGCCAGCGTCGAATCGTTGAATATACCTTGGTGTACTTTTACTGAGCCGGAAGTGGCGCATGTCGGGATGTATGAGAAGGATGCCAAGGAAAAGGGGCTGGACGTTGAGACGTACACCTATAAGCTCGATGAGGTTGATCGGGCGATTTTAGACGGGGAGGAGGATGGGTTTGCCCGTATACATATTCAAAAGGGGACGGACAGGATTCTCGGGGCGACGATCGTTGCATCCCATGCCGGCGATTTGATCAACGAATTTTCCATAGTGATGAAGACGGGAGCCGGCGCAAAAACCATTGCCGGCACGATTCATCCCTATCCCACACAAGCAGAAGTGAATAAGAAGGTCGTGAATCTCTGGCGGAAGGCGCACTTCACGGAGGCGACAAAAAACATGCTGATTAAGTTGTTTGTCTGGATGAGACGCTAGAATGAAGGGCTCTGAACGATGATGCGGAGTCTTATCACCTGTATTATCCTCATGACGTGCACGGCCCTATCGGCGATATTCGTTCAGGCACAAAATGGAGCCATAGTGGAAGTCGCGCGATTTTCTGCAAGCGAACCAGGCGCGAGTCTGCCGGAAGGATGGAAACCCCTGACCTTCAAAAAGACCCCAAAACTGACGACGTACGAATTGATGAAAGACGACTCCCACGTCGTCGTCAAGGCCATGAGTGATTCATCGGCATCGGGCTTGATCAAAGAGATCAGGATCGATCCGAAGGAATTTCCAATCGTTCGATGGCGGTGGAAGGTCGAGAATCTGCTTCAGAAGAGCGATGTTACCAGAAAAGACGGCGACGATTATCCGGCCCGACTCTACATTACCTTTGAGTACGACCCGGGCAAGGTCAGCTTCGGCAAGAAACTCAAGTTCAAGGCGGGTCAGGTACTGTTTGGGGATATTCCGATCGGAGCCATCAACTACATCTGGGAAACGAAGGCTCCGGTGGGGGCGATCATCGACAATGCCTATACGGATTTCGTCAAAATGGTGGTGGTTGAGAGTGGGCCGCACAAACTCGGTGCCTGGGTCGATGAGTCACGAAACATCTATGAGGACTATAAAAAGGCTTTCGGCGAAGAGCCGCCCTTGATCAATGGCGTGGCCATCATGAGCGATACCGACAACACCAAAGAGCAAGCGGTGGCCTATTACGGGGATATCATCTTCGTCAAACCTTCAGATGCTCGGGTGAATATTTTAGCCAGATAATCAAGCCAACCGAGTATCTCAGCTATTGAATCGAGTTTGCAAAACCGTCTCGTGTGATTTCAATACGCACCCGGTCGCCGACTTTTTTCTGGCCTCGAAGCCGTTTGGTTTCTCGACTCACGTACAGTTGCACCTGGTTCCCGTCGTAGTCTTCAACCGTATAGACCTCACCCTTGATGTGTGTGACCGTGCCACCGATGGTTTTCCACGCCGGACCGGGTCGAGGGGCTGATTGACTGGGACGTGAGAGGGGAGGGGCGTTCGTGACTGAGTCATCTGGTTCTGAGGAAGCTGATCCTGAAGGTGGAACAACGGGGTTCTTCCTATCTTGTGAGCCTGCATTGCTGATGGATGGGGCACTCATCGAAAATATGATCAGACCTCCCAGGAGAAGTCGAAGGATCAGGCTATGAGATGGTCGCATCGCGTGTCTCCTCGTCAACAGACTAGTGAATAGAGTGATTGTGCAACAAGATAGGCCGATGTCCAGAAAAAGTGAAAACACGGCAGGACCATCCTGCCCCATTACGATCTTGCCAGACAGGGCAATTCGAGGGTTGAAGCTCATTTCCTTCTTGGACAATTTTTGGTGTATCCGCAGCCGGATCATTTATAGAGACCAGGCTCTGTTTGTTCGGCGGGCGTTGTTTGAGGAACTTGGTGGGTTTCCAAATCAACTGATCTTGGGAGACATGGCTTTCTGCAGGTGGGTCATCAAGGTGACCGAACCATTGTTACTTTCTCCGCCGATCGTTACCGATACTCTGAAGTTCATCAAGATGGGTGCCTGGCGCAGCTTTGTCCCTGTGCTTTTGAATATTCTTCACGTCCAATTCCGCTTGCCGATCCTACCCTAGACGTTTCTTTAAGACGTGGGCTAACGGGATATACCTCACTCTCTTTGGACGGCATTAGGGAAATGCAATCAGGTTCTAGCGTGGTTGAACGCTTGAGAAGCGGGGATAGGACTCACATGCCTCGGTCATGGTAGTTACAAGTGGGACGAGTTAATCGCACGGCTCTGTTCATTCTGGAATGTCATGAGATTATGTGTAATTGGTGTCAGGCAACATAAGCGTTGAGTGAGCATATCATCAGATTCTTTGGGTGAGTGATGACGCGAAATCTTAGTGAGTTCTTATCAGATATGGCGTTGTACCAACAGTCTGAACTCGGTACATTGCCGTCGTCTCACATCAGTTGTCTCACTCAATTTAAGGAGAGAGCCTAATGAGCAAGCGGGTCATGGTATTTGTGCGTTGTGGAGTCACATTGACCATTGATCAGGCGATGGCGGCTTTTGGCTTAGCCAACGACACTCCAATGGAATCTCTTGGCAATCCAGCAGATGCCGTTGGTGAGGTCTGAGTTGATACCCAATTCGAAAAAACCGGTGGTAAGAGCAAGCCTGGAACCGTCACTGCTATTGACGAGACGACCTGGCAAGTCAGGCGAAAGGTTGCTCTTCCTCATCATTCTACCAAGGGCTTCCTGGGCGGGATTGTTCATTTGATGGTGATGGCCAATACCTTAAGCGGCACGATCACAATCGTGGATCCTTCCACTAATAACGTCGTGAAAATGTTGCCATGCGACCTCGGCTGTCATGGTGTCCAGTACGGTGCCAGGAAAAATGGGGGCTACTACGCCTATGTCTCCAGCAAATTCTCCAACGCACTGATTGTCGTAGGCTTTAATGCTAACGGGGATGCTGCGAGTGCGGACATTGTTGGGCGCATTCTGCTTACCTCTGTGGGTACCACAGCGGCGGACGATGCTGTTACCGGCAATCGCGGCATGGGCGGTCAGGGGATTCTGACCATTCCTGTTGTGTACAACGGCTGGGTGCAGAATCTTCCACAGACTTGGAAAGATCAGTTGGCACCTTCTCACCTGAATCCGATTCCATAACGAGTGCCATGAGTCCAGCCTGAGCCATACTCAGGCTGGACAGCCTTCTATCGGCGCAGCCTCATCAGTGACTTTTCCTTCATCAGCTCTAAGCGTGCCAAAACGATTTCATCGAGACGGATCTCTTTCCTGAAGGAGTGAGGACTTCTTGTGAATCTGATTAGATACTGAATCGTTTCAGATACAGTCGCGGTCGTCCTGCCTTCCACGGAGCAGTATGTCCTGCTCTCGTCACTTGTGAGAATAGCGCAATAGCTGGATTTATATATTGAAAGAATACGTATTAGCCACGCAGGGTACCATTACGTCAATTTGGGAACAATATTTGCTGAATGTTTTAGTGTGCTGAAATAAATGCATTGGGTGTGTCGCAGGTGATTACTACAGGCTGAATCATGGAACAGACGATCAGTCTATTATGTGAGAAGCATTTGTCGAGGCCCGTCGCGCGAGGCATTTCACAAAATATAGGAGGCAGAGAACCGTAATGAACGCTCATTTGTTTGATTCCCGGTATGTTCAAAGTAGGATGAGCCTTGCAATCAGCCAGACATTACCTACGTGTATTTCAAACCCTCTGCCCTTTGTCAAAATCCGTCCGGCGTCCTGAACATATTGCAACATGACTGATCGGCTGGGTGAAGGATCGCTTTGTTTAAGGTCTTAAAAAATGGATCGCGTGCGCCATGTGTCATCTGTCATCAACGAGACGGCGCCCAGATCTGGATTCAGAGGCGAGAGGAAGGATGTCGTTTCGCATTATGCAGGTAGATCATTAGTTATCACACTAGGGAGAGCTATCATGGTGAAAGGTTTAATAAGCAATTCTACGAGAGTCATGAGCGACAACAGGTGGACAACGTGCCTTAGCGCTGTGTTGGCGATCATGCTGTGCCTGTCCGGCACCGAATCGGTGCAGGCCACAACGGGAGTTGGGCCGTATGAGGTTCCCAAGGTTAAAGACGGGAATAGTGATCCCAACATCGTCGAGACATGGATTGTGGCAGATGAGGCCACCGTCAATATCGGCAATGGGGTGATGGCGAACGGGATGGCGTATAAGAGCTGTTCTGAGGCTGGTTTAACCAATTGTACTCCGGCCGCAATACCCGGCCCGGAGTTTCGGCTCAAAGTAGGAGACCGAGTCATCGTGCATTTTGTGAATAGCCTCAATCCTACAAGTTCGACTCCTGGGGCTCCAGAGGCGAATGTGTCCGGTATTCATTGGCATGGCATCGAGTTGAACAATCAAAGCGATGGCACGGAAGTGACACAGGCTGCGGTAAATCCAGGGAGTACGTTCGACTATAAATTCACTGTAACCCGGCCGGGGATTTTCTGGTACCACCCCCATCACCACTCGTCGACCAACCAAGTAGCTAAAGGACTCTACGGGTCGATCATTGTTGAAGATAACCATGGGTATGAGGCAGCCCTCATCGGAAGGAACGTAATCCCTTCGGCAGCCCAAACCAAGACGCTGGTGGTTAGCGACATCACGGTCTGCAACGCTCCAGGGACGGGGACCAATCCGGCGACATTTGCCGGCGAGTTGCCGCACGTCAGCGGTATTCAATCGTGGGAGATCAACTACCAAAATCATATTTTGACTCAGTCCCCGCTCATCCTCTGCGAGGAGTATCCACTGGATGCAAATGGGGTGTATACACCGAATTTGTACGGTGCCGGAGACGTTCCGAACATTCAATCTCCCGGATTGATCGGTCCCATGAGTGAAGGGTTTACGGTCCTGACCAACGGCGTTAATGTTGGGGCGAGGGCGGGAACTCCTTCGGCACCAGGCGCGCTTGCAGTTGGGGCGTCGACCCTTGACGTCCAGGCAGGTCAGGGACTGCGGTTGCAGATCGTGAATCCCTCGCCGGTCCGCTACGTTCGCCTTCGGTTGACGACCAAGAGTGGGGATAAAATCCCACTGGTTCGCATCGGTGGAGAAGGGGGGCTGCTCGACTACGCACTTGTTGAGGGGGGCATTACGGCTGGTGGTTTTGATACGAAATATGGGCGCGGCGAAATTCTGCTCACGCCTGCAGGTCGTGCGGATGTGGTGGCGGAGATTCCGAAGGCCGTCGCGCAGAACTCCGTACTCACCCTCTGGACGGAGGATTATCAGCGAGTGGAGGCTACCTACTCATGGATTCCCACGGTGCCGGTAATGCATCTGAAGGTGAATGGCCATGCGGCCACTGCGTACGACATTGCGAACGGTAAGCCGCTGCTTGCGAGGTTGGGGGGCCACGCGATGGTCAAGGTTCTCGGTACGGCAACGGGTGGTCTTGTCGTTCCCGTCGGCGAAAACGGCGTAGGTGGGGCGCCGGCTGGGTCGCTGGACAAGGACATCAAGCTGACCTTCTCTAACAACACCGGTGCTTTTCAGCCGTCGATTGACGGGGTCCCGATGCCGCGCGACTTCACTGGTCTGAACAGCGGCAATCCTTTTTATCTGGAATCAGCCCGTCATGCAGCTCTCTCCAATACGATGGAGCTGACGGTGACCAACATGACGGGGGCACACCATCCGTTTCATTTGCACGGGTTTTCGGTGCAGCCGATCAAGCTGACCCCACGAACAGGGATAACCGGACGGTCTTATATGTTCCAACGTAAGGAGTTTCGAGATATCGTCGATGTGCCTGCGAATTTCACCTTTACGTTCAGGGTCTCCTTGGACGATCGCAAGAAGATAGATGGTTCGACGGACGGGGGAGGCATAGGTCGGTGGCTGTTCCATTGTCACATCCTTCCTCATGCCACGTTCGGGATGATGTCGGAGCTTCACGTCCACTGACCCTGGAACGCCATGTGTCAACACATCGATGAAACGGTTGAAACCCTAAAAGGAAGGTTCTATGAAAACGCGATATTGCTTATCAGCTTTGCTCAGTTTGCTAATAGGATGGGGCATGGCCGGCGTGGTCCAGGCCGCTCATCCTGCTCACTCTCGCTCCATTTCCTCTCCGACCGTCTCATTCGAGGCCGGAGACCGGCCCGGAAACTTTTTTACTTGTTCGAACACAGGCAACTCGAATTCTATCGGGTGTGTGCCTGCCTCCATCGGAGGAGCTAAGCAAAGATCCCTCGCCGTTATTGGCCCTGGAGAAACGGTGGGATTTCCCACGTATAGTGGAGAAGCTAGTACGGTCCATACGGCGCTGAGCTTGATTTACCCCGCCGGAGCCAAGAACATGCCATTCAAGGCAGCCATCGATGTGCGCGATCCGGCACGGCGAGGGGTCGCCAAAGTGACTTTGGCGGATCCAGGACTCTATGTCTTTATCTGTGACATCCATCCCTATATGTTCTCGGCCGTCATCGTAGATGATCCCAAAACGAAAGTGAACGGAGGGTTAGGGTTGGATCTCGGCAGAAAGATTTCACTCGTCAACGGTGTGACGGTCCCGACCTACAGTGATTTGGCGATCCGCCTCTTGCGCACCTTCTTTATCCTCACGGACCCGGGGAATTGGAAAGATTACACCAAGACGGAGTGGAAGCCGGCTTTTCCGGCTGTCCCGGTGATTGTGTACAAACAAGATGGGACTAGGGTGGATGTTGCGGATCTCTCTGGGGTACTTGGGATTGGGACAGTCCCTCTAACAGGTGTGGATGCACACACTGGATTGCCAAATGGAATATTTAATCCGGCAACAGCAGCGGTGGGTGAAATCTGGGTCGACACCCAGTTTGAATTGACGGCCGGGAAGTCGAAGCCGGGGACGGCGACGGCCATCGACGGAGCGAACTGGGGGCTGACGAAGAAGATTGCACTCCCAATGACCAATATGAACCATCCTCACAACATGTGGACGGATAAGAATCAAGAAGTGATCTATCAGACCCAATGGTTCGACGAGAGATTGACGGTGTTTGATAGAAAGACCGGCACGTTCATACGTGAATTGAATGCGGGTCGCGCTCCCTCACATGTGATGACGAGAGCCAATAACGACCTCGTGCATGTGGCACAGAACGGTAACAATTACGTGCGGGAGTTTAATGATCTGGCTGGCTCAGGTGGGCTCAGTCCGAATGCTTTTATTCGGGACATCCCGATGGGATCGGGGGGAGAAGATGTGTTTACCGCCACCCATCCTCATGGCCACTGGATGAGCGCTGATGGAAGCAAAATGGTGACGCCCAATGAAAATCTCAATACGTCGACGGTGTACAATTTTCCTGGCGGTGTAATCCAGAAAACATTTTCTACGGGGCATGTGCCAATTGCCACGGGAATGATGCCGGATTCAAGTAAGTATTACGTGGCCAATTTTCTTGATAACACCATATCGCGATTTGATATGAACACCAATACAGAGATCTTGCCCCCAATTAACTTGATCGCAAACTACGACCCAGTCGGAGGGGGAGTGGTGCCGGATCCGGTCTCAGGCAACACGTTTGTTGGTGCGTTACCCATTCAGACGCCGGTGAGTCCGGCTGGAACCAATATGGTCACGGCCAATACCCTGACTGCCACCATTACGATTGTTGATACTCGGCATCTACTGCCGAACGGTACGGTAAATCCGAATGAAGACAAGGTTGTGGCGATGTTGCCCTGTGATCCAGGCTGTCACGGTGTGCAATATGGCGCCAAGCAAGGCGGCGGCTATTACGCGTATGTTGCCAGCAAATTCAGCAATGCGATGATCGTCGTGGATCCGGATCCCAACAGAGACGGCAATTCGAGCGATGCTGCCATAGTCGGGCGTGTGTTGCTAGCCAGGAAGGCGTTGACTGTGCAGGACGATACGGTAATCGGCAACCCGGGCATGGGCGGACAAGGCATCCTGCCGGTTCCGGTGGTTTACAACGGGTGGGTGCAGCAATGGGTTCAGAATTGCACAACCGCAGATTGTCTCACATGGAAAGGCACGGGCGGGTTGACAGATAAGCAGAAAGCTCCAGCTCTGGTGAAGTAGGATGTGCCATATGTCCTGCCTGGGCACCCAGGCAGGACATAGGACGCGACTGTGGGAATATGTGCGGGGCCACCGGCTGTATGATGAACTGGTTATGATCTGGCATTACGGTATGGGATTGGTCATGGGCAGCATAGGAAAAGGGAATAAAGCTATGGGTAGATGGTCGACAGCGAAAGAAGGCTGGCGGTTGCTGGTGGCAGGTTGTCTGTTGCTGGCCGGAACGGCTGGGTGCGGCTCGTCGGTTTCCGATAAACCGGCAAACGCGGAATTGCGTGCAGGGAATGGCAAACCGGATGACCACACTGGGAGGGAGCAGCCGCGCGCCGAGAAATCCAGACAGGTAGATCCAACACCGACGAAGGTTGCCGGTTCAGCCGGCGCGACACCGTCACTGACGGAGATATCAACGACGGCGGCACTGCGGGATGCCGACGATCGGCTCAATATCCCCGACGCTGTTGCCAAGGATCTTGGCTCTTCGGATGCCCGCGACCGGTATCGCGCCTTGGACTACTGGGAGAACAAAGACAGCAAGGCGCCGATGGATCCGGTCTTTGACGCGTTGGCCGATGAAGACCCTGCGGTTCGTGACAAAGCCGCCGCGATTATTGACAAGTTGGCGGAAGTGGGGGAAGAGAGGGAGTAAGGAGTGCGAACCCCATAAAGGGAGTGTTTGTAGATAACGATCACCCGCCCTGACTCAGTGTCTGGTGCTGTCGTGCATATTGTCAAATGCTTCAAATTAAGGCCTGATGGCAATCGGAGAGCGGCGTGCCCGGAATTTGGCCAAGATGGGAGCCAAGATTTCATGAGCCTCCGGCGAGGTGAGCGACTCTTGCAGGCTCATCAGTTTCTCTTCCGTCATCGACTCTAAACTGACCAAGGCTTCTCCCGCCCGATAGCGAACCCACCACTGCTCATCGTTGAACAAGCCGATCAACCGGTCCTCGTCTTCGATGGTTCCCAATTTTCCGATCGCGGTTGCGGCTTGAACTCGGACATACCAGGCCTCGTTGGTCAGGTGTTGGCGAACCATTGGGAGATCAGCGGGATCACGAAACTCTCCGAACACAAAGAGGCAGGCGGCCAGCATGCTTGCGGAGGGGGGAGTATCATGGAGGAATTGTCGAAGGATCGGGAGGCCTCGCCGACTGTTTATCACCGGCAGGTAACGAATCAGTCGTGGGCTGATCTCCGGGTCTCCCTGAATCGCTGTCTTGGCAAGGACTTCAGACGCCAGATCCTGTCCCACGGTCTGCAGCATGGAGACAATTTTTATTGGAGACCAATCTGTTCGTTGACCGAGAATGGGCACGAGGAGCGAGAGCGCCGTATGCGTATCAATCTTCAGTAAGGCTTGTGCCGCATGAAAGGCCAGAAATGAATTGTGGTGGGTGAGCAACGTGCTGATCGGTGCCCATGCCGACCGTTCCTGCAATCGCCCTAATGTGACCACGGCAAGTATTCTCTGACTGAGCAGGCGAGACTGTAGGAGCTCTGTCGCCAGGTGAGGACTGCCGACGGTTTGGGCTACGCGAATGAGGGGAGCGGTGAGGGGCTCTGGAAGGAACTCATAGGACTTATTCCAGAGATATAGAAAGATGACATGATCACGACGGGTCAATGCCGGAAGGGGTGGAAGTGTCCCACCCGCGGATTGTGTCAGCAGCGGGCCCCACTCCTGAGTGATACGTTGTTGTCGATGTTGGCCTGCAAGACGACTTCGCCGGAAGAGAAGAATGGACGCGAGGAGGAGGACAATAATGCCGCTCAGCGCAACCGCACTGATGTACCAGAGGTCGAGGGGAAGGTCAGTTTGGACAAAGGGACGCACGCGCTCCTCTCTCACATCGCTTGCCGTTACCAGTGATAGATGATGCTGAAGCTGGCCCCGCGCCTGGTATAAAGCGCTCCTCGATCTTCATCATATCCGGTCACTTCCAAAGAAATCCGATCGGCCACGGGCAAGACAATCCCTCCTTGGATGGTTCGACTGCTCACGCGTGTCACATCCTGCGTCGCGACGATCCGTTCGCCGGATGTTCCGAAGGAGCCGGAGATAAACACCTGAAACCGATTAGTGGGACGCCAGGTCAACCGTGACGAAAGCGTGATAGCACCGGTCTCAGGGACGTAATACAGTTTTTCTGTGAGCCACAGATTGAATGGCAGAAAGACGGTCAATCCAGGACTGAGCAAATGAATAGTGTCTGTCTTGTAGGAGAGGTAGCGATAGCCGAAGGAAGTCTCGAACCGTGTCAGCAGCGGATGTAGAAGTCCGAGCCCCTGGGAGATCTCACCTGCAAACGAATGCGTAGGAGAAAAGTCGGGGTTGATCGTTCCTTGTGCGGCGAGATAGCCCCAGGCTCGGCGCCACAAGGGGCTATAACCCTCAGCCGATAACACCGTGTCATGAAAGCCGAAGCGACTAATCGGTTCAACGCGTGCGATCAGAGTTTGCGCGCCAATAGATTTGGAGACCTCAAACAGCACATCCCGTTCATCCTGGATCCCGCGTGAGTAGGAAAACTGTCCGTACCCGACCTTCAGGTAGTCGCGAAACGGCAAGCGAATGGTTGCATCGCGTAGGCCAAGCGGGGCTCGCGGGGAGGCTTCGAGTAGCGCGGTGATGTCCCGCATGCGCGTCGCAACCGCCTCATCGCCGGCCAACTGATAGAGACGCGCATACTGCTGGTTGGCCTCCTGGATAGCCCCACTCCAGAACAAGGTATCTGCTAACCCACGCAAGGCCTCTCGATTCGTCTGGTCCTGTCGCAGTACGTCCTGATAGTGCTGGATCGCCGAGTCATACTGTTTGTGCCACGACAGCACCCGTGCCAAGCCGATCTGAACATCAAGGTCAGAGGGATGACGTATGAGGATGTCGCTGTAGAGAGAGGCGGCCTGATCGAATTGTCCGTCTTGTGCCAGAATACGCGCGAGGTTCCCGCGGGTCTCATCATCAGCCGGGGTATCACTCAGGATTTGTTGGTAGGCGGTGATCGCTTGCCCGTATGCTCCATTTCGTTCCCATGCCTGTGCCTGCGCGAGTCGTTCCGCTCTCACGGGTTGTGTGAATCCAGGAGCCACGGTAGGTGGAAGATTTTCTGACGGCGGAGTCGCACGTTTGATCGAGGCAATGCGCTCAGCGATCGCGGTGTCGTGATCAATGGCATAGGCCCGTTCATAATAGGGGAGGGCATCCGTGGCGCGTTCCTCCCACAGCAAGAGATCTCCCAACCCTTGGAGCGCTTCGGCATGGCGAGGATTCTCCAGCAAGATCTGCTCGTAGAGGTGCTGGGCTTCTTTCCGATCTGTTTGCCATGAGAGCACCCGTGCCAAGGCGGTGCGCACGTCGAGGTCCGCTGGATGTCGCTGGATAATCTCTCGATATAACTCGGCGGCTTCGGCATGGGCGCCTTGCCACGACAACAGCCGTGCGAGCGCGGCTCGGATTTCGTCGTTCTCCGGGTCTTGCCCGAGCAAGGTGCGGTAGATGTCAATGGCATCAGCATACCGCTGAGCCTGTTCAAACTGTTTGGCTTGCTCAAGCAACAAGCGTGATGATGGTTCATCTGCAGCATGAACCGGTTGGTATCCACCCATGCCGATTACCAAGGCGAGGCTCCAGATAAGCAGCAACCCAGAACCATTTAAAATGAATCGTGCTGAGGCTCGGTTGGTCGTCATCTTATCGCGTGAGCGTCAGGTAGCCGGGCAGATCATGAATCACGAGTCCTGAAAAGCTGGAGTGGTGAGTCCGAGCGAACACGCCTGTGATCGTGCGATGTACGTCTTGCTCTGTACGTCCTGCAAACGAAATACGCTCAGGGCGTATCGTGGTTCGATGATGAATGCGAAACCACATGGTCTGGTCCTGCTCCGATAATTCTCTGTGGGCAGGAGGCTCCATGGTCAGTGTTCGTCGGACCGGATCAAGCACGCCGTCCGCCAAAGCCGACCGGTGTTCTCGTTTCAAGATGACATGCCGTTCGGGGAGCAGGCTTGTGGTTTCTAAGGCGAGCCAGACGGACATTCGCTTCGATGCACCGTACCGAAGAATGTCGTCGCTGATCGCGATCAATTCGTCCACATCGGTTCGATAGCTCATGACGGCGACTTCGTCCACCCGATCCATCACTGAAAACGCGAGAGGTCGCTGCCTGTGAACAGTGGAGGAGAACCAAAAAGGAATGACAACGGAGAGAGTTGTTCGCCCTCGTAAGGCGGTCGCCACCCGATCAATGGTGTCTAAATAGCGATCAAAGATCGTTTCGTCTTCGGGAAAGCCATCCAATAGGTACGGTTCGATATCCAACTGCATACCAGGAAGCCTCTGATTTCCCATCAGTCCTAGTAACCGTTCCAATTTCGCGATCAACGGTGTGGTGTGGTTGATCATGTCCGGAGCCCCGTCGAGCGCGAACAACTCGATGTCTGTCGACTTCGTCACAGCGAATAGGTGAGCATAGGCTGCCCAGATTTGGTCCGAGTCCCGCATGTCGGGAAGTTGCAGCAAGATCCGTCGGCAGTGTTGCTTCCGACAGGCCGCCACCATGCCATCCGGATCTCCTATCGCCGAGCGATAGTCCCAATACCAAAATCCTATGGATGGAGGCGGACGAGTCTCGGACGATGGTCCTATGAACGCGAATTCGTCGATGACCATGTCAGCATCAGCTTCGGTCATGAGTCGTATCTGAGCAATCTGTCGAAGATCGACCTGTCGTGCGAGCGGGGCAAGCGGGATCTCAAGTGAAAATTGGCCGGTAAGACGTTCGGCTACCGCGTGAGCCTGCTGTGGTCCGGTCAACGCGTCGACCAATTCGATCTTCACAGGGCTTGATGTCGTCCCGCGGATACGGAGTGCTTGAAATGATAACGCATCCAGATTTGTGTCGGCTTTGTACAGTGCCCACATCACTCCGCAGGGAGCAGTGCCCTGATAAGCAACCTGCACATGGAGCGGAGGAGGCAGACTCACCGTGGTTGCCTGACAAGTAGCAACGGGTTGCCACATTCCGGTCTGAGCCAACAGATCTAGTC
>JAHBWQ010000082.1 GCA_019636915.1 Nitrospira sp.
TCGGGGAAGCCAATCACTGATGCCAAGCGGGAAGTCAGTCGCGCCATCCAGACGTTCACCGTGGCGGCCGAGGAGTCGCGGCGGATTGCGGGTGAGGTGGTACCGCTCGATTGGACGCCGGGCTTTGACACGCATCTCGGCATGGTTCGCCGGTTCCCGATCGGTCCGATTCTCGGCATCACCCCCTTCAACTTTCCACTGAATCTGGTGGCGCACAAGGTGGCGCCGGCCCTCGCGGCGGGGAACCCGATTCTGATCAAGCCGGCCCCGCAGACGCCGTTGACGGCCCTGCTGCTCGGCGAGATCGCGCTCGAAGCGGGCGTGCCTCCAGGCGGACTGAATGTCGTGCCCTGCGACAACACCCTTGCCGAACGGATGGTGATCGATCCTCGGTTCAAACTGCTGAGTTTCACCGGCAGTGTGTCGGTGGGATGGATGTTGAAGGCCAAATGCGGGAAGAAAAAAGTCACGCTCGAACTCGGCGGCAATGCAGGCGTGGTGATCGAGCCGGATGCCGACTTGGAACTGGCGGCGCAGCGCTGCGCCGCAGGCGGGTTCGGGTATGCCGGCCAGACCTGTATTTCGGTGCAGCGGGTTTTCGTGCATCAGGCAGTCGTCGACGCGTTTACGACCAAACTCCTCATGCATGTGGCTCGGCTCAAACTCGGTGATCCTGCCGAGGAGGCGACGACCATCGGGCCTCTGATCGATCAAGCCGCCGCGCAACGAGTGGAGAGCTGGATCGGCGAAGCGGTGGCGGACGGGGCCCGCCTGCTCTTGGGCGGGAAACGGATCGGATCGTTGGTGGAGGCCACGGTATTGGGGAATGTGAAGCCTGAGATGAAAGTCTCCTGTCGAGAGGTGTTCGGACCGGTCGTGACCGTGACGCCCTATCGCCAGCTCAGCGAGGCCGTAGCGTTGCTCAATCAATCGGACTTTGGATTGCAGGCTGGTATTTTCACCCAGGACATCAACAAGATCTTTTACGCGTTTCGTCATCTTGAAGTCGGAGCCGTCTTGGCGAACGAAATTCCGACGTTCCGGGCGGACCATATGCCTTACGGCGGAGTGAAGGATTCGGGGTTGGGGCGCGAAGGCGTCCGGGCCGCGATCGAGGATATGACCGAACCCAGGATGCTCATCATGAACCTCAAGGACCCATCCGCGCCATCCGAAAAAAGTGTCTAGAAGATATTGCGAAGCCGGTTCAATCTTGCTACAACAAACGCCCGATACACGCGGTGGTACGGAGTAGTCTGTGTATCAGGCTGACCGCTTGAACGCACGTCACGCAACCAATTCCGAACAACCAGAAAGGCCGATAGCCGGACGAAAGGGGAGATGATGGTACCTACGCATATGTTTCTCACGAGAGGGGTGGGAGTCCACAAGGAAAAGCTGGCCTCCTTCGAAGAGGCGTTGCGCAGCGCCGGTGTGGCGTACTGCAACCTGGTCAGCGTGTCCTCCATCCTTCCGCCGCACTGCAAGATCATCCCCAGAAAGCGCGGTGAGCAACTGCTGAAGCCCGGCGAAATCACCTTTTGTGTCATGGCCCGATCCGAAACCAATGAACGGAACCAGCTCGTGTCGGCGTCCGTGGGGCTCGCCAAGCCGACCGATCGCGGGACGTACGGATATCTTTCCGAGCACCATGCCCACGGCGAGACGGATGAGGAGACGGGAGAATATACCGAAGACTTGGCGGCACAGATGTTAGCCACGACCTTAGGCGTCGAGTTCGATCCCAATGTCGCCTGGAAAGAGCGGGAACAGGTGTTCAAGATGGGTGGGAAGATCGTGCAGACGCTGAATATCACCCAGTCGGCCGTCGGGAAGAAGGGCAAGTGGACGACCGTCATCGCGCTGGCCGTATTTATCCCACCGGAAAATGTACCCTCTCGTCCTCGCCGGTAAATGTCTGTGGTGTTCGCCTGCATGGGTACGCTTCGGCCGCTCACCCCACGAAGGGAAGGATCAGCATGACGCTTCCTGTTGGTTGGGAAGGACCGGATCGCAACTTTCTGGGGATCGACGAACCCTGGTGCCATCCGGACCATGCGGGTGTCTACGTCCTGCCGGCTCCCTATGAGCACACCTCCAGCTACATCCGTGGTTCAGACTGCGGCCCCTCCGCGATCCTAGAAGCCTCCGCTCAGGTGGAATTCTACGACGAACAACTGCGATGCGAACCCTATCGGGAATGGGGTGGAGTGGCCACGGCATCTCCGTTGGAGCTGAACGGCAAGGTCGATCGGGCTGCCGTCGATGCGATTGAGGCGTTTGTGTCACCGCATGTCGGATCCGGACGGTTTCTGGTCACCCTGACGGGGGAACACACCGGTGCGTTGGGTGCGATTCGCGCCCATGCCAAGCAATATCCGCAGATGACGGTCGTGCAAATCGACGCCCATGGCGATCTGCGCGAGGCCTATCAGGACAATCCGTTCAGCCATGCCAGTGTCATGGCGCGGGTGGTGGATGACGGATTACCGCTCGTGCAGGTGGGGATCCGATCGATCAGTTCTGAAGAGATCGCTCGTATCGACAGGACGGACCGCATCAAGACCTTCTTTGCTGCAACGATCCTCGACCCATCCGGTCCGTATGAGGGGAAACCGGCGAAGTGGATTCCTGACGTCGTTGCGGCCTGCCGGACGCCGGTGTACCTGACGTTCGATTGCGATGGGCTGGATGCATCGATTATTCCGGCCTTGGGCACTCCCGAGCCTGGGGGGCTTGGATGGTACGACACCCTCAATCTCATCACGGCTCTTGCCGACGGACCAGGGATCGTGGGGATGGATATCAGCGAGATCGCCCCCATTGAAGGATTTGTCGCGCCGCAATTTTCCATTGCGCGGTTGATCTATCGCATACTCGGCCGTATCAGGGCCGGTCGCCGCGTCCACTGAGACGAACATTGAGATGAAGCGGTCGCAAGGTCGCACGCTCGTTCTTTATTCTTGGTATTTCGCAAACGAACGACGCTTCACAGGCTTGAGGGCAAGCGTAACAGCCTGTTTGAGGATCCGGCGATGAGGCTGATTCTCCGTGGCTCAGACGATCCGCATCAATAAGTTCTTCACGGAACAGGGGATCTGTTCTCGGCGTGAAGCCGACCGATTGGTCGAGTCCGGGCTGATCACGATCAACGGCCGTGTGGCCAAGCTCGGTGATCAGGTCGAGCCATCGGACGTCATCGCCCGCGAGGGCCAGGTCCTGCCCTGGGGAAGAGCGCCTCTCTATATCAAGTACCATAAGCCGGTCGGTGTCACGACGACGAGCGAATCACATGTTCCTCGAAACATCATTGCCGAGATCGGGCATTCTGAACGGATTTTTCCGATCGGGCGGCTCGACAAGGATTCATCCGGGCTCATCTTACTGACGAACGACGGCGACATCGTGAACGAGATCCTCCGTGCTGAATTCGGACACGAGCGAGAGTATCTCGTGCGGGTGGATCGTCCGTTCGATCAGGCCTTTCTGGATCACATGGCGGAGGGCGTGGTGATTCTCGGCAGCCGGACGAAACCCTGCCGAATGAGTCGAGTCGGGCGTGACCGTTTCCGCATTGTCTTGACCGAGGGACGGAATCGGCAGATCAGACGGATGTGCCAAGCGCTTGGCTATCGGGTCATCATGCTGCATCGAACCAGGATCATGCACATCACGGTCGATGGCCTGGGCGCCGGCGAGTGGAAGGAACTCACGAGTCAGGAGCGAGAGCAACTGCTGAAAGCCGTCGGACGCCTTCAGGTGTGATGGGGTTTCTGCTAGGCGTGAACCGCCTAGCTGGGAGGTTTTTAGAAAGCCCGTATCCCACAGGGTGTTCAACACCCTGTCAGCAGAGCAACTCGCGTCGGGCGGTACGGACAAGCGCAAGGACAGCCGGGTGCTTCAGTCGCCGTTCAACGGTGATCGCGTAGAAATGTTGGATGAGTCCGTCCAGCCGTCCAACCACCTGCACCTGATATTGGCGACAGATCTCCTTTTCGATCACCGTGGCGCCGGGGAAGATCCCATGGCCGTCCTGACCGAAGGCTTTGAGCGTCGCACTGTCGTCGAACTCGCCGACCACGATGGGATGCATGCCATGGTTCACCATCCACTGGTCCATCAAACGACGAAGCACGGCGCTCGATGTGGGGAGGAGGAGCGGCGCGTTGCGGAGTGACTCGGGAAAGTCTCGGCGATACTGGGCGGCCAGCTTTGCCGTGGCGAATAGGGTCACGCCCGATTCACCCAACGGATGGTTGTACGCATGCTCCTTCACCCCTGGTGGAGCCGGCGTATCGGCGATCACCAAATCCGACCGATGGGCGGCCAGATCGGTCAGAAGCTGGCGCAGTTTATCCTCCTGGCAGATCAAGCGTGTCGGCTTATAGAGCTTGAGGGCGGATTTGAGCAGTTGGGTGGCGAGCGGTTTAGGAACTGCCTCGGCAATGCCCACGACCAGACGTGTCGGCTGTCCGTTCCCCTGCCCCCGCACGGTATTCATCAGCTCTTGCCCGGTTGCGAAGATGTCTTCCGCGTACTTGAACACGAGCTGGCCCATTTCCGTCAGCACCAAACGCCGGCCAGTTCGAATGAACAGCTTTTCGCCCAAAGTATTTTCCAGCAGATGGATCTGTCCGCTGACGGTGGGTTGAGCGAGACGGAGCTCTTCGCAGGCTTTCGTTACTGTCCCGTGTTTGGCGACGGACCAGAAATAGAGGAGATGGTGATAGTTCAGCCAATCCATATGGTTCTGAGCCCCCGGGAGGAGGCGGTACTATACCATCGGATTAATCGATATCACAAATCTGTTTTATCTATTTTGAAAAAAGAAGGGGAGGTTGCTACTGTGTGCGCCGTCCGCCGAATGTATACGAGAGGAGCATCCCACATGGTCGCACTGGTGTTGGCTCTGGTAGTAATTCTGCCAATGACCGCGATGGCGGAGCCGGTGATCGACTCCCGCACGGTGCAGGCACAGTCGACACGTACCGAACCTCTGAGCATTGGGGAAGTGCTGGCGCGTATTGAGTTGACCCATCCCCTGCTTCAGGCCACGGGAGCCGAGCGCACGAAGGCCCGGGCAAAAATCCTCAAGGCGCTCGGGGCCTGGGAGCCGCAGGTCAAGAACTATACACAGTTCGAGCGCTATACTAACTGGAATCTTACGACGGCGTTCGACATTCCAAATCAACATACGATTGGCTATGCCGACAGCACGGTCGAGGTCGGGCATCCTTGGGGCTTCAGGGTCGCCGGTGGACTTCGCAGCGGCTTCGGGGATCGTGAAAGTATCAACCGTATTGCGCTGCCCCCTGATCTGCGCGCTGGCTATCATGCGCAACACCTCTACTACAGTGGGACCATCCATTTCTTACGAGACTTCATGGTCAACGAAGAGAACGCCGAATTTCAAAGGGCCGAGCTCGCGGGGCCGCAAGCAGAGATCAAGGTGGCGCAGAAACGGCAAGACCTCTACTTGGCTGGAGCCGTGCAGTACTGGGATTGGCAGGTCGCCGTTAAGCAAGCGGATGTCGTGAAGCGTGCCCAAGCTGTGGCTGAAGAGCGCTTAGTTCAGATCGAAGGGTTGGCGAAGGGCGGGAAGGTTGCGCCACTCGATGCCATTGAGGCGAACCAAGAGGTTCAGGTCCGGCGAGAGGCCGCCATCGCCGCGCAACGGAAGGTGGAGTATGAGCAGTACAAACTATCCCTCTTTCTCTGGGAGAACGGCGAGCCGGTAACGCCGCGACGGGAATGGGCACCGGAATTCCAGGGGGAAACGCCGCTCCCGACCAACGTGGAGGTCGCAGGCTATAAAGCAGAGGCGAAAGAAGTGCGGCCGGAAGTGCGGGACCTCTACGTCGAAGCTAAGCTCAA
The DNA here is from genome assembly GCA_019636915.1 of Nitrospira sp. Classification (GTDB taxonomy): domain Bacteria; phylum Nitrospirota; class Nitrospiria; order Nitrospirales; family Nitrospiraceae; genus Nitrospira_D. Next base: position 5,875 of record JAHBWQ010000082.1, read on the forward strand.
CAACATCGATATGAAGCTAGCCAAGAACAAGCTGCTCCCGACGTTGGATCTGGAGGGGGGGCCGACCGGGGGCGCTGCGGACTGGTTGGTGGGACTCGGGTATCGGGTCGGCGTGCACACCGAGATGCCGCTGTTCCAACGAGGAGCGCGCGGGAAGGTCATGGCCGCCGAAGTGGCTCAGCAACAATTGGCGTTGAAGCAGCTGTACACCGAGCAACAAGTCACCTTTGACGTGGACAACTGGCTCTCGGCCCAAGTGCGCGCCAGAGATCGGGTGACCGCGGCGACGGAAGCGCTGCGGTTGGCGAAGACACTGGAAGAAGGTGAACGGACCCGATTCAATATGGGCGCGACCAGCGTCCTCTTTGTCAACCTCCGTGAACGCCACGTGGTGGAGCAGGCGTACCAGCTGTATCGGGCGCAGGCCGACTACGCCGTGGCGCGTGGAGGGATGCTGTGGGCTCGTGGGCTGCTGTCCAAGCCCTGGCCCGAAAGCGAATTGGCTAAGTACGGCAATCCGCTGACGGCGGCGGGCATGAACGGCTTCAAGCAACCGGGTCGCGATTAATCCGGCACAAGGAGCATCTGTCGATGACCGCTTTCTTACTCGTGATTCTGATCTTGCTTCCCGTGACGACCCTGGCGGCGCCGGTGCACGACTCCAGCGCGTTGAAGGCGCAGTCCGTCCGCACCGAGCTTCTGACCATCAGCGAAGTGCTCGCACGTATTGAGTTGACCCATCCGCTCCTTCGGGCGACCGGCGTTGAACGGATGCAGGCCCGGGCGAAAATCCTCAAGGCGCTCGGGGCCTGGGAACCAAAGTTTCAGAACCGGACAGAGGCCGATCGCTATCAGACGTGGAACTTTCTGGCCTTCATCAATACGACGACGGGGGGCTATAACGACAGCACGATCGAGATGGGACATCCCTGGGGCTTCAGGCTCAATGGCGGGATCCGCAACGGGTTTGGGGATCGCATCAACCAAGGCGCCCATGCGGTCATCCCGAATGATGGACTGCTCTTCTGGCATAACCAACAAATGCTTATCGGAGGCGAGGCTCACCTGCTGCGTGGATTCATGATGAACGAGGAGTACGCCGACTTCCAGAAGGCCGAACTCGCGGGGCCGCAGGCGGAGATCGCGGTGGCGCAGAAGCGGCAAGACCTCTACCTCGCCGGGGCCGTACAGTACTGGGATTGGCAGGTTGCCGTTAAGCAAGCGGATATCGTGAAGCGCACCCTGGCTGTGGCTGAAGAACGGTTCACACAGATCGAGGGGCAGGCGAAGAGGGGATTGTCCTCGCCGCTCGATGTCATTGAAGCCAACAAAGAGGTTCAGGTTCGGCGAGAAGCTGCCATCGCCGCGCAACGGAAGGTGGAGTATGAGCAGTACAAGCTCTCCCTCTTCCTCTGGGAGAACGGCGAGCCGGTGACCCCCCGGGCAGAATGGGCACCGGAATTTCAGGGCGAAACACCGCTTCCGACCAACGAGGAGATTGCAGCCTATAAAGTGGAGGCAAAGGAAGTGCGTCCTGAAGTGCGGGACCTCTACATCGAAGCCAAGAAGAATAATATCGACATTAAGCTTGCCAAAAACTACCTGCTCCCGAAGTTTGATTTTAAGGGGGGGCAAATGGAGGCCAGCGCGGACTGGAATGTGGGAGTCGGGTATCGGATCGAATCGTGGTTTGCGGTGCCGATTTTCCAGCGGGAAGGGCGGGGGAAGGTCCTGTACGCGGAGGCGGACCAGCAGCAATTGGCCTTCAAACAGCTGTACACCGAGCAACAAGTCAGCATCGACGTGGATAACTGGCTCTCGGCCCAAGTGCGCGCCAGAGACCGGGTGAAGGCGGCGACGGAAGCCTTACGATTAGCCAAGACGTTGGAGGAGGGCGAGCGGACCAGGTTCAATATGGGTGCAAGCACCGTCCTCTTCGTGAACCTCCGTGAGCGCAACGTCGTTCAACATGCGTACCAGCTCTATCGGGCGCAGGCCGACTACGCCGTGGCGCGTGGAGGCATGTTGTGGGCAAGGGGGGCCTTGTCGAAACCTTGGCCTGAAAACGAGTTGGCCAAGTACGGGAACCCGTTGACGGCGGCGGGTATGAACGGCTTTAAGCAACCGGGCCGCGATTAATTCCGCAACAAAGGAGCATCCTTCCTTGATCTTTCTCTTGTTGTTCTCGTTGATGATGGTGCCGGCGATCGCACTGGGGGAACCGGTGCTCGACTCCAGTGTCATGCAGGCTCAGTCAACTCGCACCGCTCCCCTGACTATTGAAGAGGTATTGGCCAGGATTGAGTTGACCCATCCGCTGCTCCGGGCGACCGGACTGGAGCGGGCGCAGGCTCGGGCGAAAGTCTTAAAAGCGTTGGGTGCCTGGGAGCCGAAATTTAAGAACGAAATCGAGTACGATCGGTATCAAACCTACAATCTGACGAACGCGACCGGCCTGAATAGCTTAAGCGCTGGCTATGTCGATACCATGCTCAAGATCGGCCACCCTTGGGGCTTGGAGCTCTTCGGCGGTATCCGTAACGTTTTCGGGGATCGTGCGACGCTCATGGGGAACAGAGCCTACCCTATTACCGATGAACGTAACGTCCAGAGTCCTGGGATTGCGGTCCCTCAAGACTTTCAATTGTTCTATCCGCAGCAAATGGGCATAGTCGGTGGAAGAATTAATCTCCTGCGGGGGTTCATGATTAATGAAGAGTATGCCGAGCTCCAGCAGGCAGAACTCGCTGGCCCACAAGCGGAGGTGAAGGTGGCTCAGAAACGGCAGGATCTCTATCTTGCCGGGGCGGTTCAATACTGGGATTGGCAGGTTGTGGTCAAGCAAGCCGATGTGGTCAAGCGTGCGCTGGCTATTGCGGAGGAACGCTATCGTATGGTGGAGGGCCGAGCCAAGGCCGGCGCGGTCGCTCCGATCGACGTGGTCGAAGCTCGAGAAGAAGTTCAGCGGCGTCGTGAGGCTGCCATTGCTGCGCAACGGAAGGTGGAGTATGAGCAATATAAACTCGCGCTCTTTCTCTGGGAGAACGGCGAGCCGGTGACGCCTCGTCCGGAATGGGCTCCGGAATTTCAGGGGGAAACACCATTGCCGACCGAAGACGATGTGGCAGCTTTTAAGGTCGAAGCCACGGAGGATCGTCCGGAAGTGCGCGATCTCTACATAGAAGCCAGATTGAACAATATCGAAATCAAACTGGCGAAGAATAGTCTGCTTCCAAAGCTCACAGTTGAAGGTGGCCCGGCAATCGGCGCGATCTATTGGGTCGGTGGGATCGGCTACCGAATGGCTGCTCTCTTCAGCATGCCGCTGTTCAATCGAGCTGCCCGAGGAAAGGTCCTTCACGCAGAAGCTGAGCAGACACGGTTGGCGTATAAGCAAGTCTACACTGAGCGGCAAGTCCAGATTGAGGTGGACAACTGGCTCTCGGCTCAAGTGCGGGCCAGGGACCGAGTGAAGGCTGCCACGGAGGCACTGCGATTGGCTAAGACCTTAGAAGAAGGAGAACGGGCTCGGTTTAATATGGGCGCCACGAGCGTCCTCTTCGTCAACCTCCGAGAGCGTGCGGTGGTTGAAGCGGCCTATGAACTCTACCGTGCCCAAGCCGACTATGCAGTGGCTCGTGGAGGGATGCTTTGGGCGAGAGGGGCCTTATCCAAGCCGTTGGCCGACAGCGTGCTTGCCAAATACGGTGATCGGGTCAGTTCTGCAGGTGCGTCGGGGAGAAAGGTTCCAGGACGCGATTAAGTGTGCCGCATCTGCTTCGTGGTATCGCGTAGTTCCTTTGGTGGGCTTGGAAGTTGATCGAGGAATAGATTAAGTTCCGTTTGTATACAACGTTAGCAAGGGGCCAATGATTCACATTCTGACATATTACTGGGGGTGCTCATGAAAGAACCTCAGGGCGAACGTTCTCAGGGCTTGTTTGAAGCATTGTTGAAGCAACTATCCGTAGCCATGCGGGCTGAGAAAAAGATAATGAGTCTACTTTTTTCTTACGCCCTGGCTGTCGGGTTCTTTTCCCTTATCGTTCCATTGACCGTACAAGAATTGGTCAGCACCTTTTCCTATGCCATTCAGCCGGTCATGATCTGGACCTTGACGGCAGTGATGTTCTCGGTATTGCTGTTCGTCGGGCTCTTCAAGACCTTCCATTTTTACGCGGTGGATGTCGTCCAGCGGAGAGTCTTCGCACGTGTCGCAGTGGCGATGGCTGAACAGATACCGCGTACCCGTTTTCAGGGAGCGAGGCCGGAGCTGGCAAACTACTTCATTGAAACGGTCTTTATGCAGCGGGCGCTATCAACGTTGCTTATTGATCTGTTGAATGTCGTGGTGGGTGGGACTGTCGGGATGATTATGTTAGTCGTCTACCATCCGTATTTTCTTGTGTACAACATCTTGCTCATGGCAGGTTTCGCGACCACGTTTTTTGTGCTCTCCCGTGGTGCGTTAAAGACGACGCTTGCGATGTCCCATGCCAAGTACGATGTCTTCAACTGGATTCAAGAGATTTCACGTAATTCATTGCAATTGAAGGCGACCGACAGCCGGCCCTTCATCATGCAGAAGACCAATGATCTGGTCACACACTATGTTGAATCACGGAAGGCACGCTTTGCCGTCCTCGTCCGTCAATATATTGGTTCGGTTGGAGGACAGGCCGTTGCCATGTCCGGTGCTCTGGGTATGGCGGCTTGGCTGATGTCAGTCGGACAATTGACGTTGGGGCAGTTGGTGGCCGTTCAGGCAGTGGTGAGCGCCTTGGTTATCAACTTTGACTCACTGATTAAGAACATGGGGTATGTCTACTATTTCTTTACCTCATTGACCCACCTTGATGAGGTTTTTCGGCAGGAACAGGATTATGTCTCTGCTGAGTCGGCGGTGGCATTGCCGAAGCATCTGGGTCAGGGAGTTCGCGTGACCTGCAAAGGTGTCAGTCTTATCCATAGTGGCGTTGCCGTGTTTGATGGATTCAACTTGGATGTGGCTCCCGGTGAAAAGCTTGGGATTTATGCCAGAACAACGGCTGCGAAAACTGCGTTGGCGCGTGTGCTCGGTGGTCTTGAAGTACCGACCGGTGGAGTCGTCCAGTATAACGGGGTTGATCTTCGCTACATTGATGCGGCGGCTATCAACCAGTGTCGCAGCGTCATGATTGACTCACAGTTATCTTTGGTCAAAGGCACCATCGAAGAGAATATCGTGATGGGACGCTCCTATGTAACCTATGATGACTTAAACTGGGCACTTCGATTCACGGAGCTTGAAGAGGATATCGAAGGTCTTTCGCGTGGAGTAAAGTCTGATGTCGCCTCACTTGGCGAATCCTTGTCGCCGACTCACGTGGTGCAGATTCTGTTGGCCCGTGCCATTCTCGGTCGTCCACAAGTGCTTGTATTTGACGGGCTGATTCACTCCTTGGAACCGTCGTTGCGTGAACGGATTTTGCGACGGCTTTGCTCAAAGGATGAGGCCTGGTCTGTGATCTTTGTGTCCACCGATCCGAATCTTACGGACCATGCAGATCGTCGTATTATGTTACATCATACTCATGCATAAGTCGTTGAAACGGCCAATTTATAGCGGTACTTTTATTATGGAGGCTCCATGGCTAGCCTAGGTCGCGGTCATGATAATAGCGGTGAGCGTGCGCTGGTTCAACGAGGGGTCGGCTTGGAAGCGATCACTATTGAACAAGGCCCGGCATTGGCAAAGTTGCCCTGTTGGCAGGCTGTACAAATACCGAGGGGGATGTTTACGGCGTCCCGCGCGATTCTCACAATTCTACTCTTATTTCTCATTGTCCTTGAGTTCGTTCCATGGACGCAGACGATTAGTGCAACGGGTAAGGTTTCTGCCTATACCCCCTATGATCGACCTCAGAATATCGAGTCGCGAATCACAGGGAGAGTGAAGGCTTGGCATATCTATGAAGGTGTCAAGGTCAAGAAGGGAGACTTGGTTGGAGAGCTGGAGGACTATGATCCAACCTATATGGCACCCGAGATCCTTCCTCTGTTCGAACAACGAAAAGATGCATTGGAAAAGACTCGCCAGGCGGCGTTAGCCAGAGCAGAGCAGTTGAACAAGCGAATAAGCGAAATGAAGAAGTTGGTCCAAGCCGCAGTTCCTTCGGCTGAGGCACGAGTCGTTGAGGCTGATAATAAGGTACGTGAAGCCCAGCAGAAAGTGGAAGCGGCCAAGATTGACGTCCATACCGCACAGCTGAACGTTGATCGGCACCGACAACTCGTCAAAGAGGGGTTGGTCTCTCAACGAGAGCTTGAGTTGACGATCCAAACTGAGATCGGCACCAAGGCTGGCCTACAGGCAGCCCAGGCCAGTCTCCAGGCGGCGGAACAAGCCAGATCTTCGTTGAGCTTTGGTCGTGATCAAGTCTCTGCTGATGTGAATCAGCGGTTGATGGATGCGATTGCATCCCGTGATTCTGCTGTTGCTGAGGCTGCGAAGGCCACGGAATCCCTGGCTGATATCGCCTACCGCCAGCAGGGGGTGCAGCAACGTATTGAAGCTGCAAAACTCTATGCTCCGATGGACGGTACGGTCGTCAAGATGGCTAAAGTCGGTATCAACGAAACAGTGAAACAGGGAGAGAATTTGGTCACCATTTCTCCTTTGGCTGCTGATCCGGCTATTGAAATGAAGGCCGAAGGGTTGGATTCTCCACTCCTGAAGCCAGGGCGCAAGGTTCGGATCCTCTTCTTCGGAGTTCCGGCTATTCCCTTACCAGCGTGGCCTGGTCTCATGGCCGGTACCCGTGGGGGTGTCATCAAGGTGGTTGACCAGATCGACGACGGAAAGGGTAATTACCGATTCTGGGTTGTGCCGGATCCTGACGATTCTCAACCATGGCCTGAACAGGCCCAGGTGAGACAAGGGACCAAGGTTATGGGTTGGGTCATTATGAATCGTGTTCCGCTCTGGTACGAATTGTGGCGGAGGTTCAACTTCTTCCCGCCAGACTATATGGAGCGTGAACCCAGTGTGTTTGAAATGTTCGCGCCCAAGGTGGCAGCACCTGGCGGCAAGTAAGTGAAGGGTGCCGCAGCACTCTCTTGCTGCGGTAGTCAGATCCCATTGAGAAACTGGCCCAGGGACTAGTCCCTGGGCCTTTTTTTCAGTCTCCAGCCCAATTAACTAAACCAATCTGCCTGCTCGGGTTGTGCCACGACGATATAACGTGCCTGTAAACCCATGGCTGTTCTGTCGAACGAGAGTTTTCCATACGGAGCAGAAGCTGATAGCAGTTATGGGGGGTGTCTTGACCCTCTCCGGAAGACTCGTTATGGTGCCGTCATCAAGTGCTACAAATTGTGTCGGTCCTGCTCAATCAAAGGAGGCGGAGGGCATGGGGAGAATTAAGCTGCCAATAAAACAGCCTCAAGGCAGCACCAGAGCGAAAAGGTTGACGAGTCGGCCAATCGTAGGAGTATTGGGAGGCAGTAAGTCCGACTTCCCTGTTCTTGAAAAGGCCGGGACGATTCTGGCTCACCTGGGTATTCCGTATGAATTCCTTGTCGTTTCAGCACATCGCACACCAGACCGACTCTTTGAATATGCAACTACAGCTTCAAGTCGAGGCATCCAAGTGATTATCGGCGGTGCGGGCGGTGCAGCTCATCTTCCGGGCATGTTGGCTGCGAAGACTCATCTCCCTGTGATAGGGGTACCCATTCCGACAGAAAACCTGCGTGGGCTGGACTCCTTACTATCCATCGTCCAGATGCCAAAGGGAGTTCCCGTGGCAACGGTGGCGATTGGTGGCGCGGAAAATGCCGGTCTCCTTGCCGCACAGATCCTCGCGGGAAGCCGTCCTGAAATAGCAGAACGCCTCATCGCGTACCGACGTATTCAGACCAAGACGGTTCTCAATTCTCCGGAGGCGAAGGGAATCGGTCGTGCTGCAGCCAAGGTGCCACCTACCAAACGGCAACCGTGATGGAGTCGATATTTGAACCAGGGTCTACCGTGGGTGTCCTTGGCGGTGGACAACTCGGAGCGATGTTTGCCGGGACAGCTCGCCGTCTGGGCTATCGGGTCGTTGTTTGGGATCCCGACCCCGATGCTCCGGCCCATCGAATTGCGGATCAGTCATTTCCCATATCCTTCGGAGACCATGAGACCCGGGAACGGTTCGTCGACACAGTCCAAGCGATTACGCTGGAGTGGGAAAATATCCCGGCCGAGCTCTGCGAATGGCTTGAGCAACGTCGCCCACTGCGTCCCTCTAGCGCGGTTCTGAAAACCCTGCAAGACCGTCTTATACAGAAGCAATTCTTGTCATCCAGTTTGCTTCCAGTTCCTGAGTTCGCTGAGGTGCAATCAGGCCATCAATTTCATCAAGCAGTCGGTCGTCTTGGTCTTCCCCTGATCTGTAAAACGGCGCGAAGTGGCTACGACGGGAAAGGGCAGTTGTTTGTCAGAGAGCCGACTGATATCGCGCAGTTCGAACGGATCCTGGCTGAGTCATCGTCCGGGACTCGGTGGATTGCTGAACAGGTTATCTCTTTTGTGCGGGAGCTCTCGGTCTTGGTCGTCAGAAGTACGAGTGGCGATACTCGTGTCTATCCGGTCGTTGAAAATCGACATGAGCAAGGGATTTTGCGAGACAGTCAAGTCCCTGCCGCTATCTCTTCGAGTGACGTCGAGGTAGCGTGTGAGCTTTCCGTTCGGGCGGTGACTGCACTGCAAGGAATAGGAGTCTTCTGTGTCGAACTTTTTCAGTCCCAGGAGGGACACCTTCTGATCAATGAAATCGCGCCACGCCCCCATAACTCCGGTCACTACACGTTGGAGGTCTGTACGGTCTCCCAATTTGAGCAGCAAGTTCGTGCGACGTGTGGTCTCCCATTGGGAGAAGTCAGGCTGTTGTCTTCTGCCGTCATGGTGAATCTTCTTGGAGACGAGGTGACTGCCGTGACGTCTGGTGAGGGGTGCCGGGAGATCTTTTCGACCACAGGTGCCTCGGTGCATCTGTATGGCAAACGCGTGATTCGTGCTGGAAGGAAGATGGGGCATGTGACTTTTACAGCCTCAGATGGAAAAACCGCAGTTGCATCGGCTCAACAATTCATGTCGCGAATCAAAAAGTTGCCCTCCGCTATTCCATCCCCTCTCAGATAGAGAGCGATATCCACTTCTTCCCCGGGTTTGTATCTGAGTGTCAGCATCCGTTCGATTTTGTCCCTTGGTGGTTCGGAAGCGGTCCTAACGCAGACAATACAGGCGGAAAACCGAAGGATTGGTCATGGACCGAAGGGCATGTAACTTGCTGTTCTACCGCTGTTCCCACCTCTGGAGGTCTGTCTAGCATGGAACACTATTCGGCCAAGTCTCGATCCCACGAAGCCCCTGACAGATTCTATCGGATGCTGAGCGACCCAGGGTCGCGCTACTTGGTTCTTCAGGGGCTCGTCACCATTATCTTGTCCTATGAACTCCTATTCGGGGCCGACCCCATTCTGAGTCGTGTGGCCACCAATAGTTTGGTGATGGGACTGTGGCTTGGGGTCATCGTTTTGGTGATGTTGCCTCGAACCATTTTTGAGACGGCATGGTTTGGGTCCATGCTGGTGACCCTGGATACGATTCTGGTGACCGCCGCTATTTATCTGTCGGGGAATGCCCGCTCTGACCTCTATATCACCTATTTTGTGCTCATGCTGCTGGCCGCATCCGTTCGACGACTCAGCCATCTATTCGGCCTCTCATTGCTGTTGAGCGCAGGATATTCTGTGGTCTTGTATGAGGGCATTCTGAACACGGGGGCACCGGTGACCGGACAGTTATTGGGTATCCCGGTGTTGGTCGTGATGGCGGTCTTCTACGGAGTGGCTCTAGAAAATACGGCGGTCGTCCAAAAAGAAAAAGACTCCTTACGGAAGGACGTCGAAGGGTTGAAGAAGACCGAAGAAGGCTTGGTGGTTGCCAAGACGGAATTGGAAGCTCGGATTGCTGTCTTAAAGTCCGATCTGACTAAGGCAAAAACGGATCTTCGAGAGGGACAACTCACACGTCAAGGGCTTGAACGGCAGCTCCAAGAAGCGCAGAAGCTGGAGGCCGTGGGCCGAGTTGCGGCGAGAATTGCGGGAGAATTCGGAGCCTTGTTTTCAGCAGTTGGGAAGCAAACGGGTATCATGTTGACGCATCTTCAACAACATGACCCGCTTCGGGCTACCGTTGATGAGCTGTTTAAGGTCGGGGAACAAGCTGCCACGCTCACGGCACAACTCATTGCGCTCAACCTCGAGAAGAGGTCAGATCGAGGCAGAGTGTCGGTCCATGCTGTGTTGGCGGAGGTTCGCAGTATGATAGATGATCTTCTCCCTGAACATATTGAGTTGCGGGTACAGCAGGATCCCAAGGCGGCATATGTCGAAGTTGATCGAGAAGGGCTAGAAACCGTGCTCTTTCAGCTGGTGGTGAATGCACGGGATGCCATGCCGAATGGAGGTCGACTCACGATCGAGGTCAAGACGATCGCATCATCTGTGAAATCCTCCCCAACAACCAAGATCGGTGCGACGGCGTCTCAGGTCGAGATCACCATCAGCGATACCGGAACCGGTATGAACCTGGATACCCAAGCCCACATGTTCGAGCCTCTGTTTTCAACCAAGGAAATGAATATCGGACTTGGGCTCACCGCTGTGTTTCGGATCGTCAAGCAGCATGGAGGCCAGCTGAATGTGGAGAGTCGGCCAGGGCAGGGGACGGTCGTTCGAGTGTACTTTCCTGCCGCTTCCGTACCAGACGGACAAGAGGAATCACTTCCCACAGCTCTGTTGGCCAGAGGGGAGG
>JAHBWQ010000083.1 GCA_019636915.1 Nitrospira sp.
TCGATCCCCTGGTTCCGGAGCTCCTGGCGGACCTTCGGCTTATTAGCCATGGCTGCCAAGACCCTGGCATTGGGTCCGCCGGGATTCCCTCCGCAGGCCCCGCAGTGGTACGCGGATGCGTAGGGGTTGTTCTCTGTGGTGCTCGCATGGCCGCAGAGCAGCACCAGCCGCGCGAACCCCTTGGTCAGGCTCATGACCCGGAGCGCGTTTTCGACCACCGCCGCTTTTTCTGCTGGAGAGAACCTGCTCGCCGCGAAGCGTTCGAGCGACACCTGGTGGCTGTGGGCATTGAGCCCGTACTGATACCGGAGTTCCTCCAGCACGGCATGCTCTTGCTCCACGGACAAACCAAGCCGCTCGGACGCTGTGGTCTGTCGCGTCGCGTGACCGCCGTCCTCCGGCTCCCGAAGGGCGGCGAGCCGGAATTCTTCGAGGACCTCCTGCGAGAGGGTGCCCACGATGTGCCCACGGTCGATCCGTTGCTCGAGCACCTCGGCGATGCAGGCGCGCTCGTTCCCGTCGATGTAGGCCTCACGTTCCTGTTCAGGGAATTTCTCCACCGGGATTTTGGTCGGGATCGGTGGGGTGAGCCAGTGCCGTAACGCCGTGCGCACCAGCTCATAGGGCTTCACGAACAAGGTTTTCCCCAGCATCGCCAGTCCGAACACCAACCCGAACAAGTCGAACGTGAGATAGGAACTAGCGGGGTTCGACTTGGCCTGGTGAAACAGGTGCCGGACGAACTGGGTCCAGCGGTCCCCGAGCAGGTAGCGTTGGACCTCGGGGTCCTCAACCCACCGCGGTTCCTCCTTCACCATATATTTTGGCTTGATCAGCACCGGACAGAGGAGGAGATCCTCCTCACGATTGAGCTTCCGGTAGTCGATCGCCGTGCCGAAGAATCCGGCGAATCCGATCGTATCGTACTCGCCCTGGGCTTCCAGATGACGGCGGAACGGCTTGGAGCGGGCATCGATACAGAACGCGGCTTGCGCCCGCGGTCTCTGACGGTTGTGACTTGCCTCGGCTGCGGATCGCTGCCGCTCATTGATCAGCTTCGTCATCAACGCGTTTCGATACTCTTGTTCATAGGCCTCATGCCACACAGAACGGAGCGCATCGGGCAGGAACCGATCAAGCCAGGACAGCACCGACCTGGCCTCCGCAGATGACAGGTGTTGAAGATCCTCCGGGCGAAGTTCGAGGAATTGCGCCAGATGGAAGAGGCGCCAGACGTCCCGGCAGACCGTTTCCGTGTACGCGTCGTGCCCGTGGGCATGGGAGCTGACGCCCTCCAGATCATGGGATCGCACGCGGTCGAGGAGATCGGGAAGTGTCGGGTTGATGCGCAACTCACTCCGACAGACTTTCTCGACCAGCTCGGCCTCGTAAAACAGACGCACGGCCAGATATTCCAGCGGATCGATGGGATGACGGCCCTGTTCAGGATAATCCGGGTTCTTGGCTCGCCAGCGAATATAGCCCGCCCAGCCGGGCAACCGAGTGAGGTGCCAGCGCAGGTACTCTTCCCGTTGCCGATCGGAGACCTGCAAGCGGTGAAAGCTCGCTGCGAGGGCGTCTTCAGGGCGGTCTGGGAGCGCCTTTACCCTTCGAGCCCAACCCGCGATCCCGAGGGTCCATCCGGCAGCTTCGCCCGGCACGAGATCCCGCCAGGCCCGATAAAATCCGTGCCCGCGTGAGGGCATCGACCAATCCGCCATGCCTTCATCTGCGAATGCGGCGCACCACTTGATCATGTGTTCGTTGATCTCTCGTTTCAGATCAGAGCCGGTGAGATCGTCGATGATCTCGGCTGCGGTGCGGATGCGCTGCTGTGCCGGTCCAGGCTCGGCCTGCGCAGGTGCTTCAGCCTTGGCCGTGGTAGGGGAATGCCCGTGGTGGCCGTTCGATCCATCTTCAGAGAGATCAAGCGCCTTCAAGGCCCCGGCCCACAGCGAATGGATGTAGACCGCTTCAGGGTCGCCCCCCGCCCCGTGGGACCTCAACCGATCTTTGATGGGCTGAGGAACATCAGGTCGGATCCGGTGGGTGGCGTCTTCCTCCGTAAGTTGCCATGGCAATAATTTTGGGTCCAGCGGATCGATGCCGTACACAAAATGAATAAGGAGGACTTCTTCTTGATGGAGACTCCGCTCACCGGCACGGACCCTGTCCTGCGAGGCAAGCTCCGGCAGTCGCGACCGCAGAGCGTTCAACAGCTCCTTCTCGGAAATCCGTCCTTCGGCGTAGCAGGCTCGATACTCCGCCGTGGACAGATAGCCTTCTCCTCCAAGCACCTGCTTCGCTTGCGAGACGGCCTCATGAAAGGGCAAATGTTCGAACCCGATCAAGGGATTGCGATAGGCGAACGTCCGAAGCGGCCAGTTCGGAGGAATGACCTCGACCGCCTTCGAAACCAGAGCTCGAAGCTCCTCACGCTCTGCCTCGTTCGGTGCCGACCTGGAACCGCCTTCCAATTGGGTGCCTACGCCTGGTTGTTCGGAAGATTGCTCAGAATGCACTGGCGTCTCCTTGCGTTCGGACGGAGATCACACACCTTTGCACGAGAGACGCGCAGCCAGGACCAAGAATCCCATGGATTTGAGGCATTCGCGGAACACTCAGCGGAGGCAGCATGACGATTGTGTACGCGGCGAGAACGAAGAACAACAGCGTCAGCATGTGGCTTCGGACCTTCGGGCGCCCCAAAATCTCAGCTAATTGAAGGGACTCAAGAGTTTAATTTGCCCTACCCGCAGTCCCTGCCGCATGACCGTTACGTGGTGGGCCGGAATTACGAGTGTGTTGTATACCGCCTCTTCTTTAATATCGGCCAATGACCCTAGATGGCATCAGTCGCTTATGACATCGCTGACGACGTAATGAGTCAAAAGCCTCAGGTTTATAGCAGTCGTAATGAATTGCTGTCAACGTCGCTCCTGTCAAAAAACACCTGTCCCGATCACGGAATCTAGAGCAACACCTGAGGACGAGGCCTAGTCTCCTTGTTAGATCCTGTGAAGGTCTCGCAGGACAGCGAACACGTTGGATTTAGGCTATTTGCACTGCACCGTGCTGTTCGTTCACTCCGCCGTCTGCCTCACCCCACTCCTTTCTCCTTTCCTTATAGATTAAGGGAAGTTCTGATTGTGTCGCAAAAAAGACCTGAGCCTAAATCCAGCGATCATTGAGGGTCTGGTCTCCTACAATCCTGGGTTTGGGCAGCATCTGCTCGATGATGCGACCATGATTGGTAGGCAGAATGAGTGCCCTTTGATTACAACAGCCTACGACCATATGACGCGAAACAAATCCTGTTCGCAACAGCGGTGTGTCTAGGCTCTTCTTTGTCTCATAAAAATATGGGCGGAAAATTGTGTTAATGAGCGGCGATATTCGATGTCATGATCGTGTCAGTCATGGAGACCATCGCAACAAGCAAAATCAAACTCAACACGCTTCAGACAAGTTAAGCCGGGCTTGACTCTGGCGCTCTTGCGCTTCCTAAATAATATCCGCTATAAAGCCCCCCATGAATACCCACCGCAAACCCATCGCTCATCGTATTGAATGGCTGATGCAACATGCACGTCAATACTCGGCGTCGTTCTCCAGTGCCGAGTCTTGTATTGCGAGGGAACATTATCTGGCCGAGCACCCGACGGCGATCGCAGCGCTCAAATGCATGGACGGGCGCATCAACCTGGCCGTTGATACCCACACGCCGTCCGGCATCATCCAGCCATTTCGCAACCTTGGTGGGATATTCGATTTGGGTTGGCCCCACCTGGGCGAGGTCTTGGCTCATTATGTGCATGCCGTGGTCAGCCGTGGCCAGCGAGTCTTGATGCTGATCACGTACCATTTCTCCAAGGGCGACCCCCATCGTGGCTGTGCCGGATTCAACTACAACACCCAAGCGGCACGCGCCTTCACGTACACCATCAAACACCAGGTCGAGCATGTCTTCGGCCGCGATCATGGAACGGTCTATCCCATCGTCTGCGGATTCGAAACGGACGAGGAGGCGCTCATCCTGCATGGCACGAACGGCGAGATGCTGGACCTCTCACAGTGTACAGCCGACGAGAAGGATCGATTGCCCCAGCGCCTGGAAGAGATGTTCCCAGATATGAACAGCCAGGTCCGCCACGACCTCCAGCCACTCGTGTTCGGTAATATGGAGCGTGTTGCTGAGCTCCGAACGACAGAGCGCGCGCTGGACATTGAACACCACGAGTGGATGATTTGCGTAGGGCGCGGTTTCGATTTCTTGCACATGCCCAACCTCGCGCTCATCGTTGGCCCCTACAGCCCCAACCTCGACGATCCGATCGATCGAGCCGCCGGCATCATCGACGCCAACATGCGCGCCGGCCGCATTCCTGATGATGGTTTCCTGCTGCTGGCCTCGGTACCCTACTACGAGGTCGGTGTCGACCGTGCCCGCGCCGAACTGAAGTCGCGTTTCCTTTCAAAGTTTGCCGCGGATGTCATCTATGCCAAACACCCGCAGTTGGCTCATAAGATGCACATGCGTACCGCCGTGCTCGATTGGCGTTCGCGCAAACTCGAAATCATCGCTCCCGAGTAGTGGGACGCAATACGCTCACATCCAGCCTGCTCCACGAGTAACAGAACTCTGACCATGAACGATTTATGCAAGCCTAGAGAGTCCCCAGTGCTTGCAGCCTAAGCAGCGCTGGCCCCCTACGATTGTGGCATTGCGGAAACCCGGTCGTCTTAGTCATAAGTGACATTCGCTGGTCGTGGCCAGCCTCTACCATGTCACAAATCCTTAACTTGAGCCGTCATGCCAGCGACGAGGAAGCCCAATACCTGACGTCGCTGCTTATCTATCACCTCGTCGATCGGTGTGGAGGGGAATTGCAATTCACCCCTGAGGAGATTAGCCGGATCCGGCAGGATCTCATCACCAAGATGGTACAGATTCGACTTGGTGATGACTTACGACTCCGGATCATCGAACGCCTGCCTGAACTCCGATAACGCTACCCTTGACCAGTCAGGGGCCGCCACATTCTCACTCTTTCGAGAGTGAAGGGTATCAGTGCGGCAGCCCTGCTGATCGGATTAGAGGTTGATGTAGAACTGCAGAAGTAAGATGTGGTTAATCAGGTTCGCATTACCATGGAGCGTTCGGCTGTTGAGCATCTGATTTTGGTAGCCGATATCCACGTTGAAGTACTGATTGAATGTCTTGTTGACCCCTAGGAAAAACCGGTTTTGGTCAATTCCGGCACCGGGGCCTTTGCTGGCTCCGCGTCTGACCTCATCGAAGGTATCAACCGAATTCAAATTTATAAAGATCTCATCGTAGGTCACGAGCGCCCAGTCCGGAGCGACCGGCAAGGGGTACGACAGCTTCAGCATTTGGCGGAATCGCAGGCCGGTGCCAGAGGCGTGATCGATCCATCGCTCCTCCATCCTGGTCCTACTCATGAACTTAAATCCGGAGAACTTCTGCGTGTAGATGACCTGCTGGAAGATCCGGTTTTCTCCGACAAAATTCGACGGTATAAATTTTGTGGGTGTTTGGTTAAAATTGCCGACCCAGGCATAGCCTTGCCAAATGGAGAGATTCTCCGTCAGCTGATAGCCAAGCGCCGGACGTAGTAGCAGTTGATCAATATTGGTGACATCGTCGCCAATGCGTGGGTTGACTTCCATATAGGCAAGAAACGATGAGGGAAGCTTTACGTTCAGATAAACCGGCGTCCAGAGCCGGAAGTCCGACCTCGTATTGGGTCCCAATTGCTCGTACGCCTGCACGGGCACTACTAGAAGCCCCGACAGGTTCCAGGCCAGTACTCCGATTGCGATCAGCAGCCACCACTGGCACGTTCGATGATTTACTGCGGCACTCTGCATAACTCCTCCTCATGCGGGCCTATGAATGCGAGAATCGAAAAACTCCGCCGGTTGTCCTTGATGAAAGTGATTGCATTTCCGGTATTCCTGACCTCAGGATGCGTGCTTGTCGGCCTGAGATTTGGAAATATCTTCTTCGCCCTGAGCTGTCCTTGTACCTCGCCTAGGCTGTGAAACGCCAGTCAGAACTTTCGGTAAGGAGAATCATTTTATCCTGGAGATTGCACCCACACTATGATTGTGCTAGCTACTCATCATGATCCGGATTTCATCATCTCTTTCCATACCCGATCAGGAGATCGATCTTCATGCTGTCCGCTCACAAGGTGCTGGCGGCCAGAACGTCAACAAGGTTTCCACTGCCATCCATTTGCGATTTGACATCCATGCGTCGTCGTTGCCACTGGCCTATAAAGAAGCCCTGGTGAACCTGCACGATCACCGCATCTCGGCTGACGGGGTGGTCACGATCAAGGCGCAGCAGTTCCGTACACAGGAGCGTAACCGCGAAGACGCCGTGGATCGATTGCGAGTCTTGATTCAGAGCGTAGCGATCCCTCGTCGGAAGCGTAAAGCGACGAAGCCTACGAGGAGTGCTCATGAACGACGAATCTCGAGCAAGAAGCGTCAAGGGCGCTTGAAGGCGCTGAGAAGGACGACGGAATGATCTGTGCGATGGCGGATCAGCTAGGAACTGTGTTCCTTGCTTTTTGCGGCATTGGCTCGCGCCTGTTGAAGCACGGCCTCGGCCTCGGGAATAAAGTCCATCTGTTTCTGTGTCTGAGCGATGATGAGGGCGGCGCTTGCCAGAGCCGCTGCCTCGTCATGCTGCCCCCGCTCACATCGCACTCTGGCAAGCGCGAGCCTTGCGTTGACCGCTTTGGGGGCTTGATGAATGACCTGTTGCAAGAGGCGCTCGCCTTCCTTCATGTCTCCACCCAACAGGCTGGGAAGTTTCACCAGTAACGTCCCTTTCGCCGAAAGGGCTTCAAGATGAGAAGGAACAATCTCCAGTGTTCGATCCAGCTCTCTCATCATCCGACGAAGCCCCAAGAGAGACGTAAGAGTTTCACCATCGACACGTAACAATTCTCCGAGGTTGCAGAACAAGGCAAAGTGCGCATCGGCACTTCCCTCATCCTCCGCCACCGCCTGTTCACCCAATCGCTGTCCCGTTTGAAAATGGGCGAGACGCGAGGCGCGATCCGTGGCAAGCCTACCTTGATGACATTGCTCAAGTGCCTGTTTGGGCAATGGCTCCACGGGCGATTCCGCCATGGTGGGCAGGGGGAAGACCGATAATCCACTTGTGAGAAGCAAGGTTAACACCGGCGAGACGATCTTCATACACTGTGAACCCTGTGGCAGGTTATCGTACCACGAGAAAGCGGAGAGGAGCAGCAAACCCGATGCCCCTCTTCGTAAGGCCTATGATATCACCAACTCATGAATAATGTGAGTTTTCACCGTCGACCGTGTTTCATCTCTTGAACAGAAACAATGCAGGAGAGACAAGTTAGGGCTCCGCGCCAATTCATACGAAGGACCAGAGCTTCCTCTATCCCTAGTCGCCTGCACATCAAGACCGCAACCCGACCAGTCTCGCCACCAACTTACTCGCTCGGAGCGACCATCCCGAGAATATTGAAACCTCCGTCCACATAAATCACTTCCCCACTGATTCCCCGCCCTAGCGAGCTGACCAAGAACAAGGCAGTATCGCCGACATCAGCTTGTTCGGTAGGCCGGCGGAGCGGCGCCACTTCCTTGTGATGGTCCACCATCTTCGTAATACCCGACACCCCACGAGCCGCCAGCGTCTTGATCGGCCCAGCGGAGATCGCATTGACCCGGATGTTCAGGGGGCCAAGATCGTAGGCCAGATAGCGGACGGCTGATTCGAGGGCGGCTTTGGCAACACCCATGACATTGTAATGCGGCACGACACGCTCACTGCCGAGGTACGTGAGGGTCACAATGGAGCCCCCAGCAGTCATCAGCGGTAAGGCCGCTCGTGCGACAGCAATCAGGGAATAGGCGCTGATATCAAGCGCCATGGCAAACCCTTGTCGACTGGTATTGATAAATTGCCCGGTCAACTCCTCACGCGGCGCGAAGGCCAGCGAGTGGACGAGAAAATCGATTTGGCCAAAGTCCTGCTGCACCTGCTGCATGAGCGACGTAATCTCTGCGTCATGACTCACATCGCAGGGAAAGGCCTTAGCCCCAGGCAAGGTGGCCGTCAGTTCTTCGACATTTTGTTTCAAGCGCTCATTCTGATAATTGAAGAACAGTTGTGCACCCTGTGCGGCAGTGGATTGGGCAATTGCCCAGGCAATGCTGTGTTTATTAGCCACACCGATGATGAGTCCTTTTTTCCCGTTGAGCAACATAGGTAGGGTTCTCCTTCTCCCTATAGGCTGTATCTTTATCGACGCGGTGTCTTGATGTAGACGGCCTGCAACCCAACGATGGTCTTGGCGTCACGAATGGTCCCATCCTCGATTTTCGAGATCGCCTCTGAAAGTGACATCTCGATCACCTCCAACACTTCATCTCGATCCAGTTGCTGCCGGCCCTTCGTGAGACCGATAGCCTTGTAGACATGGATCACTTCATCAGCGAAGCCTGGTGCCGTGAAGATACTAGAGAGCAGTTCGAAGGATGAGGCTTGATAACCAACCTCCTCCTCGAGTTCGCGTGAAGCACAATGCAAGGGATCCTCACCCGGAGCGAGTTTGCCTGCAGGAATTTCATAAATGAATCCACCGGCTGCATGGCGGAACTGCCGGATCAAGACCACCGTGCCATCGTCTTTGACCGGTACCACGGCTGCGGCCCCAGGGTGGCGAATCGTCTCAAGGTCCACCGTGACGCCGTTCGGCAACTGTACGGTGTCCACATTAAGGGTGACAACCTTCCCTGTATAAACGTTGCGCACCATGGGATACGTCCCCCTCCACTTATAGTCTTCAGCTGTCGGCTGGCAGCTGAATGCCTGCTTGGTGTTTCAGCCCTTGGGCTTTTTATAGAACGGTGGTTTGACCACCTGCGCAGGAACAGCCTTCCCCCGGATGTCGATCTGAATCTTCGTCCCTGGCTCGGCGTAGCGAGGCAGCACAGAGCCCAAGCCAATCCCTTTCTGTAGGAACGGTGACAGATTGCCGCTCGTCACCTCACCGATGGATTGCACCGGTGAATCAGCTGAGAGAATAGTGAAACCATGGCGGGGGACGGCTTTTTCAAGCAGTTCAAAGCCCACCAAGCGACGCACCACCCCCTGCGTCCGTTGAGACAACAGTGCTGCACGACCGACGAACTCACCTTTTTCAAAATTCACCACCCACTCAGCACCGGCTTCCAGTGGGCTGGTCTCTTCGTTGATATCGTTTCCGTACAGGAGATAGCCCATGTCCAGGCGAAGCAAATCACGTGCGCCTAATCCCGCCGGCTTGAGACCTAGTGGTTGACCAACTTTTAACAGCTCCTCCCATGCTGGTTCAGCGAACTGCGCAGAGAGATAGAGCTCGTATCCCAGTTCGCCGGTGTAGCCTGTCCGTGCAACGATGACGGATCCGCCGAATGCGGGGACTTCCATGCACTGCCTAACTTTTAGGTTCGCAGCCTCAGCAACACCGATCGCGATCAAGATGTCGCGGGAGAGGGGACCTTGTACGGCAATCTGCGCCAGCTCCCTTGAACGATCCCGAACCTTGCACCCTTGCACATGGGCGACTTTTTCCAACAGCCAGGTGACGATCTTCTCGCGATTCGAGGCATTAACACAGACAAGAAACTCGTACGGTTTGACGTGATAGATAAAAATGTCGTCCTGGATGCCTCCCTTGGGATTACAGACCATCGAATACTGCGAGGAGCGGACTGAAATCTTGGAGACATCGTTGGTGGTGACATATTGCAAGAACCCGACAGAGCCTGGACCGGAGACGCTGATCCGGCCCATGTGGCTCACGTCGAAAAGACCGGCCTTGCTGCGGACGCTGTGGTATTCATCGACGACGCCGCTGTACTGGATAGGCATCTCCCATCCGGTAAAGTCGACCAGCTTGGCGCCTGCGGCACGATGTTGTGCAATGAGCGGAGTCTGTTTCATCATGGCCAGTCGAAATTCAGAATCTCCGTCAAGGCATTGTATCTGAAGACCTGGGCATGACAACCTTCGGACCTGAGAGACCTGACGACGTTCATTGGACTCTGAGTAACTCCACATCGAAAATCAACGTGGCATTCGGTGGGATCACGCCACCGGCACCGCGCGAGCCGTATCCCAAATCGGATGGGATGGTCAGCTTGCGCTTGCCTCCCACCTTCATCCCCTGGACCCCTTCATCCCAGCCTTTAATGACGCGTCCGGCGCCAAGCGGAAAGGAAAAGGGTTGCCCACGATCAACGGAACTATCGAACTTTTTTCCGTTCTCCAGCCAGCCGGTGTAGTGCACGCTCACATTCTTCCCTGCAACGGCCGCATCTCCCGTCCCAACTGCTTGATCGACATATTTCAGCCCGGATGGCGTGGTCACTTCCTGATTATTCTCAGCCATGGAACCTCCTACTCCCACAGATACCGTCAGCACGACGATCGCCATGAGTGATAAAAGATACGATGATTTCATATGAATCTCCTCTTTCCATTGTATGGCATGGTCCGGATAGCCGGGTCAACCAGAATGGGTCAACAGCCTGTTGAAAACTACTGTGCCATAACAAAAATGTTGGTCTGTGAGGGAGTTCAGCTCCCATCCACTACTACCTGCGGCTGTTCAAACAGACTGTCCAGCGATGCGAGAACAACGCTGGCAGACTGTTTCAACAGCCTGTTATCGGTCTCGTTCGGCGAAGAGCGCCAAACTGGCCGTGTAACCATGGAGAAAACTTCGCCCACCGACCGGACCGATTTCGCCCTGCGCGAAAAATCCGGCCAACGGAATGGAGCCCAACCGCGCCGTTGCGGTTCCGGCATCATGGTTGGGCTTCCCAAAGAGTCCCTGGCCCCGTCCACAACAGCTGAACATGAGCGCACCAAGCGGAGGATGGCGATGACGCGCATGATCCGCCGCAAGCAGTGCGTTGAACTCCTCGCTGGCTGAGGCGGCATCGCGCAGATGGAATTGGACCGTCTGTCCTTCTTGAACCACCTCTCCCACAGCGACCGCGCCCGTGGTTTGATCGGCTCCAAGCAGGTTCCGGATGAGGAAGTCTCCACGCTCGAAGCGGTTCCGATGTTCGTCGATCACAATGCCGAGATGGACCGCACGATTCGCCCGTTGCCGCTCCTCTTCCGACAGTGACTCGAACACCGCGTGCAACCGCCCCAGTGCTGGCTCGCCTCCCAGTTCCTGAATCAGATTCCGTTCCGCCTTGGTCACGACAAACCGCTCACCGATCAAACGACAGCCTTGTGAGATCACCGGACGAATATCGACCGCTCCCGAGAGACGCACGCCCACGAGTCCGCCCTCGAACGCCTGATCGTTGAGCACGAGCCGATTCATCCCAGCCTCTTGCCCCCCGCCGGCAAGACCACCGATCGCCTGGGCGCCTGGGTATCGATCGTCCACGATCCCTAGGATGTCTTGAACGGGCGTCGTAAACGGATCGGCAAGGAGGAGAAACGTCCCATCGTCGACTCCCGGGGCAGGCCATCCCGTGAGATGGAATTGATCCTGAGTCGGAGAAAATGAGGACTGCAGTGGGTGGAGGTTGACATCGGGCAACACCGCCGCCCAGGCGGTGATTGCAGGCGCGGTCTCTAATTCCTCTGCCCCGGCAATTACACCCTCTCCACTGCAACCCAGCAGCAGTCTCGGACGAAGCGTTCCGGTAAGCATCTCTGCCAACCGATCGGCCCCTTCTGCATGGTGCGCGGAGAAGAAGACACCGACCAAATCGATGGGAGTTCCACTCAGTCGCGTACGAATAGCTGCAGCCACCTCTAACGCTGCCGCGTCAGTATCAATCTGTCTTGAGAGCGCCACCGCAAACTGCATGGAATAGTCTCAGGGTGAGAAGCTGATGGATAACCAGGATCGACAAATGAGCGGTACAGACCGGAACGGTTCAAAAATCAGACACCCGGATCCATGCGCTGCGCTCGGACTTGCGCGAGTTTTTTATAATAGCGCCACAGATACGAATGGTAGTCATCGACTTGCGCAAGGAGATAGTGCAATTCCGTCGGATCCTCGGTTTCCAGGGCGTGAATCATCCGCGCCTTGAGGAATTCGGCAAAGGCTTCCGTCTTTTGCACCGCCGTCATCAGCTGCAATCCACCGCCGATTTGGTAGTCGCCCATCGACTTAGTCTCCTTCGTTCACAGCTGGGCGGAAGAATAGCGAGGAGCACGCGGGAAATGCAAGCGCAGTGGCCGAGAACTGTGTTAAACGAGCGGGGTGCTGACTAGTGTTGAGTCGGCTGCAAGAGCCCCTTGAGGCGGACGAGGTCGATGGCGTCGATACGATGGTCATCACGGCCCGTGACTGACGTTGCCATGGTGAGGGCGTTCAGGATGGCTTCTTCTGTCGCTTCAACTGTGGCGGTGATGAGAGGATTCAGATGGGTGTCGGCCAGGTGCGTCAGTTGGTAGATGGGCTCTTTCGGATAGTGGGGAATCACGTTCGCGGTGGAAAAGGCCAGCATGAAGTCGCCGCTGCTGTGCCGAGCTGTAGAGCCGGTGCGGGCAAGGCCGAGCGCAGCACGTTTAGCCAGCCGCGTCAGCTGGCGGCTGTCAAGCGGCGCATCGATGGCGATGATGATGATAATGGACCCTTCGCTCTGACCGGGCGAGAGCGCCTGAGACTGTTGTTGGGCTGGTGGTGGGCCATAGAGCTTTCCCACCGGCACGCTGGCGATGACCAGTTCCGGTCTCCGGCCATGGTTCGCATTAACAAGGACTCCGATGGTATAACCTCCGTCTTTCTCCGATAACTTTCTCGATGACGTGCCGATACCGCCTTTGAATCCATACGAGACCATCCCCGTGCCGGCACCGACCGTGCCTTCTGCCACTGGGCCACTGGTGGCCCCATCAAGCGCCGTAATCACATCCTGCTCCGACACATGGCGACCTTGGATGTCGTTCAATCGTCCGTCGTCGCATTCCGCTACGACCGGAGTGAGCGTGTCGTCTTCGATGCCGATGGCCGGGTACTGCTTGATCATCCAGCTCATCACGCCGTTCGCTACACGAGGGATATTGAGCGTGTTGGTCAGCGCGATGGGATATTCCAAGAATCCTGATTCGGCAACCCATGAGAGCCCCGTCATTTCGCCGGTGCCGTTGAGGACGAAAAATCCAGCCGGTACCTTCTTATGCCACACGTCGTCGCGTGGAACGATGACCGTCACACCGGTCCGGACCGGACCCTGCCCCGGCTTGAGCGCCCCGCCTCCGTGTATGAGGGTCTGATGCCCCACCTTCACCCCGACCACATCGGTGATGGCATTGAGCGGCCCTGTTGGATAATTGCCGATGACGATGCCGAGGTCTCGAAGACGGTGACGACTTTGATCTGATTCGGCAGCTGCCGTCGACAAACATCCGGTCAGGAGCGCAGCGATGCAGGAGAACCGTACTACCCGTGCCGCCTGCCTAAATCTATATTTCATGCGTGCTGCCCTGATGGGGTATCCGCACATCAACTTTCGGATGTTCGGCTTGGATGGCTGCGCCCAAGGAGAGAGCCTGTTTCTCTTCGCCATGCACAACGAACACGGTGCTGGGCAATGGGTTAATGGCTCGTACGTAGGCCAAGAGGTCGTTCCGGTCGGCATGAGCCGACAGGCCGTTGAATTTCACGATCTGCGCCCGCCGTTGGGTCGGCACACCGAAGATGGGGACCACATCCCACCCTTCGACCAGCTTGCGGCCCAGTGTATGTTCTGCTTGAAAGCCGACAAAGACGATGACGTTCGCTTCCTCCTGAATGGCGTGTTTGAGATGGTGGATGATGCGGCCGCCCTCGCACATGCCGGACGAGGAGATGATGACACAGGGTCCGCGCATGCTATTGAGGCGCTTACTGTCTTCCGCAGAGGAGACGAAGTGGATATACCGTGAGGCGAAGACATCACCCCCCGAGGAAAAAGTTTTCATGGTTTCCTCGTCATAACACTCTGGGTGCCGCTTGAAGACCTCGGTCGCCTTCCCCGCCAAAGGAGAATCGATATAAATCGGGATCGGCTCGACGCGGCCTTCACCTACCAATTCCTTGATCCGCATTACCAGTTCCTGTGTGCGCCCTACCGCAAACGCTGGAACAATAATCTTGCTCTTGTGTTGTCGCGCGTGTGCGATCAGGTCCTGGGCCTTCTTCTTCATTTCCTCGCCGACCTGTTCGTGCAGTCGGTCGCCGTACGTCGATTCGAGGATCAGCACGTCACAGCTCGACGGCGGTTCTGGATCACGCAGAATCGGCATATGGGAACGACCCAGATCGCCGCTGAACAAAACCGTGGTCGTATTGCCACGTGCCGTATATTTCACCCGGACTGCGGCTGATCCCAAAATATGCCCCGCGTCGTGGAAGGATGCCGTGAGACGTGGAGCAATCTTCAGTTGATCTCCATACCGAACCCCTTCAAACCGCTTCACAACTTTGCGGACATCGTCCCCGTCATAGATTGGCTGGACACAGGTCTTCCCGCGCCTGCGCTCCTGTTTGTTGACATAGCGGCAATCGTATTCCTGCACACGAGCCGAATCCTCGAGCATGATCCCGGCCAAGTCGGCCGAGGCTCTCGTTAGATACACTTTCCCTGAAAACCCCTGTCCCGGCAGGACCGGCAAGGCTCCGGAGTGGTCGATATGCGCATGGGACAGCAAGACGGCCCCGAGGGATTTGGGATCGAACCCCAGATCCTGGTTTCTCCGTACTGCTTCCTGACGGCGGCCTTGAAACATGCCGCAATCAAACAGGAGCCGGAACCCTGGGGCTTCCAGCAAATGACGACTCCCTGTCACCGAACGAGCTGCGCCGTAGAATGAGAGTTTCATGTGATGGGTACTCCATTGTAGCGTGCGATCAGGTCCCAGGCTTCCTGAGCCGTTTCTGCATAATGAAAGAGATCAAGGTCCGTCTGTGCGATCAATCCGTACTCCACAAGCAGCTGCCAGTTGATCACACGCTCCCAGAAATCCCGGCCGACCAAAATCACGATGACCTTGTCCACCTTGCCCGTTTGAAGCAAGGTCAGGGTTTCGAACAGTTCATCGAGCGTACCGAATCCTCCGGGAAAGGCGACGAGTGCCTTGGCCCGGATGAGGAAGTGCATTTTCCGGATGGCGAAATAGCGAAACTGAAAACTGAGTCTAGGGGTGATGTAGGGGTTCGGATGTTGTTCGTGCGGCAGGGTTATGTTGAGGCCGATCGACTTGGCATTCACGTCTGCAGCCCCACGGTTGGCTGCTTCCATAATGCCAGGCCCACCCCCCGTTACCACCACGTAATTGCACCGGCCATCCACCTGACAGGTCGAGGAGACCAACCGTGCAAACTCTCTGGCAATGTCATAATATTTGGCGAGCTCAAGCTGACGCTTGGCGATGGTGACTTGTAGTTGGAGATCGTGGCCCTGTGGGGTACGATCGGCTTGCTCTTCAGCCTGCCGCAATGCCTGTCTGGCAACGGCCGGCTCGTGCAACCTGGCACTCCCGAAGACGACGATAGTGGATTCGATCCGTTCTTCTTTTTGGATGAGTTCGGGCTTCAGCAGTTCGAGACCGATGCGGATGGGACGTAGCTCATCTCGCTGGAGAAATTCGGTATCTTTATCCGCGGGGATATACGAAGAGGATCGGTCGTCACATGGCGGGTGTGGAGCGGGATGTGGGGTTCCCTGACTCATGGGCCGCCATTATAACGGCCCGATGATACAGGCGGCAATTCATTGTTGAGCCGAGTGGGCCGGACGTTAGAAGGGATAGGGATGGAACGGAGGTCTCACAAGGCCGCGTTGAAAACCTTGGTGGATCACAACCCAGTCATGATTACAGAATACTTGGAACTCGTCGAGTCCCAGTCCCGTTCGGGAAAAGATGAGGTCCGGATCCACGGGCGTCCAGGGTTTTGCTAACCACCCCAAGTTGACACGCGAGTATTTCAGGTCGAGGAACCGATAGGTAACCACCACCCCCGAATCAGCATCGCTGATCGTATCCGGGGTCCCGAGCTTGGTCACGACTTCGGTCAGGGTCGTTTGCCCCGGAACAATAAATGCGACCTGCTCCGGAGTGAGAGTGGCATTGAGGGTTACGCGAACCACATTGCAACCCATGGTTGATATGCACACGATTACCGCGAGAACGAAGGGAAGAGCCCTATTCCCGACATACGTCATGTCACTCCCCAAAGGGCCAAAAGCGAAATCCCAAACTCTCGGTGCGCTTCGAAGCAAGCACGTCTTCAACAATCCCCTCGCGATTCACGATGATAAACACGTCATCACTCTTTATTGACAATCGTGTGAAGTTCAGGATGATCAGGAGCAGGCTCCCCGCTTTTGCATCATACCGATAGTAATGAAACACATCCCGTCCGTTGAGTTGTACCAATCGATCTGGCGCACCCAGTAGGTTGACCACTTCGATTTTCGTCGTGATCCCCTTCTGAATGGCGGTGAGCACTTCCGTTTTAACGTCGTCGCCGAGCGTCCCTCGACTGAAGGCACAGCCGTGTAGGAGTAGGCTCACAACCAGAAGCGCCTGAATCGATCGAACAATCCTCATGTCCGATACTCCTTTCTAT